>CAIXSK010000027.1 GCA_903922075.1 uncultured beta proteobacterium
CGCCGCGACGCCGATCGAAACCATCCACGTCTCGCAAAAAGACGGTTTCGGCCGCACCCTGATCGACCGCGCCGACTACGCCCTGCCGGCGCTCGGCTACGTCGTCCGCTACCGCGACCTGGCCGGCGCGCTGGCCGCCAATCTGGCGCCCGACGCCGTGCTGGCCGAGACCGAAATCCTCGACATCGCGCCGGACAGCGACGGCGTCACCGTGGCGCTGCGCCACGCCGGGCAATTGCGCACCCTCCGCACCAAACTGCTGGTACACGCCGAAGGCACGCCCGGCGACGATCCGGCCGTGACCGTCAGCGACTATCACCAGCACGCGGTGATCTGCGAAGTGACCCCGACGCCCGGTCACAACAAGCGCGCCTGGGAACGCTTCACGCCCGACGGCCCGCTCGCCCTGCTGCCGCTCGGCGACGAATACTCGATCGTCTTCACGCTGCCACCGGCCAAGGCCGATGCCGTGATGGCGCTGGACGATGCCGCCTTCACCACCGCCCTGCAGCAGCAGTTCGGCCGACACCTGACCTTTGCCAAACCCGGCCCGCGCAGCCGCTTCCCGCTCGCCCTGCGCCTGCGCGACACATTGGTCAAGGGCGGCGAAGTATGGATCGGCAACTCGGCCCAGACCCTGCACCCGGTTTCCGGCCAGGGCTTCAACCTCGGCATCCGCGACGCCTGGCAACTTTCTGAAATTTTGCTCAAAAAAGGCGCCGACCGTAGCATTCTGGCCAACTACGCCGCCAGCCGCCGCCTCGACCGCCGGGGCAGCGCCTTCTTCACCGACCAGATCGTCAAAGCCTTTTCCAACGACTTCGGCCCGCTCAAACTGGCCCGCGGCCTCGGCCTGTTCGCCCTCGACATCTGCCCACCGGCGCGTCACTTCGTCGCCAAGCGCATGATCTGGGGCGCCCGCGCCTGGCCCTGAGCCCCTTCTCCACCTGTGCCACAATGCGCCCCACTCTCACCACGGAAAGCCCCGCCAAATGATCATCACCGGATTCCAGAACCTGCTCCAGGCCGCCCGCATGCAGCCCGAGCCGCAGCAAATGCTGTTTGTCTTCGCCCGCAAAGAACTGCCGGAAGACGCCAGCCCGGAAGAAAAACAACGCTTTGAAAATGGCCAGGGCGGCGTCATGACGCCGATCATGTACGTCGACAAGAAACCGACCGAGATCGAAACCTTCGCCGACCTGGTCAAGGAATCGCGCCAGATGGGCCAGGACTGGGATTTCGTCTTCGTCGGCTGCCTGAGCGGCCAGGGCGACCGCGAACCGAGCGACGCCGAAGTCACCAAGGCGCTGGAAGTCATGGTCAAGTCGGTCCAGGGCGGCATCATCGACCACCTGCTGGTCTATCGCCCCGACGGCGAGCAGGTGCGCCTGCGCGGGCCGCAGATTTAAGCCGGCCGCCGACACCCGACCGATGGCTCCCGGACGGCTGCACGCCTGGTTCCTCGCCTGCCGTCCGAAGACGCTGTCGGTATCGCTGTCGCCGGTCCTGGTCGGCACCGCCGTCGCCTGGCACGACACCGGCAAGCTGCTCTGGCTGCCGCTGCTCGCCGCCGCGCTGGGCGCCGCCTTTATCCAGATCGGCACCAACCTGTTCAACGATGTCGGCGACTTCCTGCGCGGCACCGACACGCCGGAACGCCTCGGCCCCAAACGCGCCACGGCCGAAGGCTGGCTGACACCAGGCAAGGTCAAGGCCGGCGCCTGGCTCAGTTTCGCGCTGGCCTTCCTGTGCGGCATCTACCTGGTCTGGCATGGCGGCTGGCCCATCGTCGCCATCGGCCTGGCCTCGTTGGCCGCCGGCTGGGCCTATACCGGCGGCCCGAAGCCGATTGCCTACGGCCCGTTCGGTGAAGCCTTCGTGTTCGTCTTCTTCGGCCTGGTCGCCGTCGGCGGCAGTTATTACCTGCAGACGCTGACCCTCGCGCCAGCCGCCCTGATCGCCGGCACCCTGGTCGGCATCCACGCCGCAGCGGTGATCACCGTCAACAATTACCGCGACCTCGACGGCGACGCCCGCAACCACAAGAACACACTGGCCGTCCGCCTCGGCCGCCCGGCCACCCGGCAAATTTACACCGCCGAAATGCTCGCCCCCTACGCGCTGCTGCTCTTCCTGGCACCGCTCGGCTGGCCGGCTGCCCTGCCCCTGCTCTCGCTGCCGCTGGCCATCGCGTTGATCCGCCGCTTCAAGCGCGAAGCCCCCGGCCCGGTCTTCAACAACATCCTGGCCGCTACCGCCGGCCTGCAACTCGCCTTCGCCCTGCTGTTAACCCTGAGCTTCACGATTTGACTATTTTTTAGGCGCCGACTCGGGTAAAATACGCGGCTTCCCCGTTCTGCCCCGCGCCCTCGTACGCCCATGGAATTTGCCGGTTTTCAGCTTCGCAACAATCTGTTCGTCGCGCCCATGGCCGGGGTCACCGATCGTCCGTTCCGCCAGTTGTGCAAGAAAATGGGCGCCGGTCTGGCCGTCTCCGAAATGGTCACCTCGAACTCGCTGCTCTACGGCAGCGCCAAGACGCTGCGCCGCGCCAACCACACCGGCGAAGTGGCCCCGATCTCGGTCCAGATCGCCGGCGCCGACCCGGCCATGATGGCCCAGGCCGCCCGCCACAACGTGGACAACGGCGCCCAGATCATCGACATCAACATGGGCTGCCCGGCCAAGAAGGTCTGCAACGTGATGGCCGGCTCGGCGCTGATGCAGGACGAAAAGCTGGTCGGCCAGATCCTCGACGCCGTCGTCGGCGCCGTGCCGGACACCCCGGTGACGCTGAAATTCCGCACCGGCTGGAACATCGCCAACAAGAACGCGCCGACCATCGCCCGCATCGCCGAGAGCGCCGGCGTCCGTGCCGTCGCCATCCACGGCCGGACGCGCTGCCAGCAATACACCGGCGAGGCCGAGTACGACACCATCGCCATGGTCAAGACGCTGATCCGCATTCCGGTCATCGCCAACGGCGACATCACGACGCCTGAAAAAGCCAAACACGTCCTCGACGTCACCGGCGCCGATGGCATCATGATCGGCCGCGCCGCCCAGGGCCGCCCCTGGCTGTTCCGCGAAATCGAACATTATCTGAAGACCGGCGAGCACCTGCCGCCGGCCGAGGTCCGCGAGATCCACAGCATCCTGCTGGCGCATCTCGAAGACCTCTACGCTTTCTACGGCCCGGAAACAGGGTTCAAGGTCGCCCGCAAGCACATCTCCTGGTACACCAAGGGGCTGGTCGGGTCGGCGGCCCTCCGTAAGGAAATGAACGTCCTGCCCAGCATCGACCAACAGATGCAGGCAGTGAACGATTTTTTCTGCCGCCTGGCGGCAGAAAATCCACACCTAAAGTACGACAAAGAGGAGGCGTTGGCAGCATGAGCCAACATGATTTGGGGAAGTGCGTCGTAAACGCACTGGAGCAGTATTTCCGCGACCTGGATGGCGAAAAACCGGCCGCGATCTATGACATGGTTCTGCGTAGCGTCGAAAAGCCAATGCTCGAAGTGGTGCTCGCCAAGGCCGGCGCCAACCAGACGCTGGCCGCGGAGATGCTCGGCATCAACCGCAACACGCTGCGCAAGAAACTGACCGAACACCAACTGCTCTAGTTGCTAGTTATTAGTCGTTAGTTATTAGCTAACGGCTAAAACCTGGCCCCAGCAGCTACCGACTAACAACTACCTACTAGCAACTAACATGTCCATCAAGCAAGCGCTGATTTCCGTCTCCGACAAGACGGGTGTACTCGAATTCGCCCAGGGCCTCGCCGCGCAAGGCGTCAAGCTGCTGTCCACCGGCGGCACCGCCAAGATGCTGCGTGATGCCGGCCTGGCGGTCACTGAAATCGGCGACTACACCGGCTTCCCGGAAATGCTCGACGGCCGCGTCAAGACGCTGCACCCGAAGGTGCACGGCGGCATCCTGGCCCGCCGCGACCTGCCGGAACACCTGGCAACCATCGAAGCCCACGGCATCCCGACCATCGACCTGGTCTGCGTCAATCTCTACCCGTTTGCCGCGACCATCGCCAAAGCCGGCGTGACGCTGGAAGACGCCATCGAGAACATCGACATCGGCGGCCCGGCCATGGTCCGCTCCTCGGCCAAGAACTACGCCGGCGTCGCCATCGTTACCGATCCGGAAGACTACGCTCCGCTGCTCGCCGAAATGAAGGCCAACGGCGGCGCCCTGCAACTGGCGACGCGCTTTGGCCTGGCCAAGAAGGCCTTCACGCACACCGCCCGCTACGACAGCATGATCGCCAACTGGCTGACCGGCCTCGAAGAAGGCGCCGAAGCCCAGCCGACCGAAGCCGCACCGGTCCCAGCCATCTTCCCGGCCAAGCTGCAACTGGCCTTCGACCGCACCGAAATCCTGCGCTACGGCGAAAACGCTCACCAGTCGGCCGCCTTCTACCGCGACACGACGCCGCTGCCGGGCAGCATCGCCGCCTACACGCAACTGCAGGGCAAGGAACTGTCCTACAACAACATCGCCGACTCCGATGCCGCCTGGGAATGCGTCAAGGCCTTCGATGTCCCGGCCTGCGTCATCATCAAGCACGCCAACCCCTGCGGCGTCGCCATCGACGGCACCCTGCTGGCTGCCTACGAAAAGGCTTTCAAGACCGATTCGACCTCGGCCTTCGGCGGCATCATCGCCTTCAACGGCGAAGTCGGCCTCGACGTGGTCAACGCCATGAACGAGCGCAAGCACTTCGTCGAAGTGCTGATCGCCCCGTCCTTCACCGCCGAAGCCCAGGCCGCGCTGGCCGCCAAGCAGAACCTGCGCGTGCTCGTCGTGCCGCTCGGCCGTGAACTGAACAAGCTCGAACTGAAGCGCGTCGGCGGCGGCCTGCTGGTCCAGACGGCTGACAACTTCACCGCGCAGGCCAGCGGACTGAAGGTCGTCACCAAGGTCCAGCCGACCGCCCAGCAGATCCAAGACCTGCTGTTCGCCGAGCGCGTCGCCAAGTTCGTCAAGTCCAACGCCATCGTCTTCTGCGGCGGCGGCATGACGCTGGGCGTCGGCGCCGGCCAGATGAGCCGCGTCGATTCGACCAAGATCGCCAGCATCAAGGCCCAGAATGCCGGCCTCGCGCTGCAGGGCTCGGTCGTCGCCTCCGACGCCTTCTTCCCGTTCCGCGACGGTCTCGACGTGCTGGCCGCGGCCGGCGCCGTTGCCGTCATTCAGCCGGGCGGCTCGATGCGCGACGAGGAAGTCATCGCGGCGGCCGACGAACACGGCATCGCGATGGTATTCACCGGCGCCCGCCATTTCCGCCACTAAGGCAGTCGGGAGTCGTTAGTTGCTAGTCGCTAGCAGCACACGCTCACTAATCACTAACGACTAATAACCAACGACTAGGAACTAGCAAATGAAACTACTGGTAATCGGTTCAGGCGGCCGCGAGCACGCCATGGCCTGGCGCCTGGCGCAGACCCCCGGCCTGCAGAAGGTTTATGTCGCCCCCGGCAATGCCGGCACGGCGCGCGAGCACGAGCTGGAAAATCTCAATATCACCGATCCGGAAGCCCTGGCCGATTTCGCCGAGCAGAACAAGATTTACCTGACGCTGGTCGGCCCCGAGGCCCCACTGGCGGCTGGCGTGGTCAATGTTTTCCGGGCCCGCGGCCTGAAGATTTTTGGCCCTACCAAAGAGGCCGCTCAGCTCGAATCCTCCAAGGATTTCGCCAAGCGCTTCATGGCCCGCCACAACATCCCGACGGCCGGTTTTGAGACTTTCTCGGAGCCTGGCCTGGCCCACGCCTATATCGACCAGAAGGGTGCGCCCATCGTCATCAAGGCCGACGGCCTGGCGGCCGGCAAGGGCGTCGTCGTCGCCATGACGCTCGAAGAAGCCCATGCCGCGATCGACGACATGCTGTCCGGCAACAAGCTGGGCGACGCCGGCGCCCGCGTCGTCATCGAGGATTTCCTCGATGGCGAGGAAGCCAGCTTCATCGTCATGGTCGACGGCAAGAACGTGCTGGCCCTAGCCTCCAGCCAGGACCACAAGCGCATCGGCGACGGCGACACCGGACCCAACACCGGCGGCATGGGCGCCTACTCGCCGGCCCCGTGCGTGACCCCGGAAATCCACGCCAAGGCGATGCGCGAGATCATCCTGCCCACCGTGCGCGGCATGGCGGCCGACGGTATTCCCTTCACCGGCTTCCTCTATGCCGGCCTGATGATCGCCAAGGACGGCTCGGTCAAGACGCTGGAGTTCAACTGCCGGATGGGCGACCCGGAAACCCAGCCGATCCTGATGCGCCTGAAGTCCGATTTCGTCAAACTGCTCGAACACGGCATCGACGGCACGCTGGACCAGGTCGAGGCCGAATGGGATCGCCGCGTCGCCCTCGGCGTTGTTCTCGCTGCCGCCAACTACCCGGACACCCCGCGCAAGGGCGACGTCATCCAGGGACTGCCGGAGGGCAACCGCTTTGGCGAAGACACCCACGTCTTCCACGCCGGCACCGCCGAGAGCAACGGCAAGGTAGTGACCAGCGGCGGTCGCGTGCTCTGCGTCACAGCGCTCGGCGAGAACGTCAAGCTGGCCCAGAAACTGGCCTACGAATCCGCCGTCCAGATCAGCTTCGACGGCATGCAGTTCCGCAAGGACATCGGTTACCGTGCGCTTGCCCGCTAACCCGGAGTAGGCCCGATCATGTGGCCACGCTACGGCAGCAGTCTGAAAATACGCATAGCTGCCGTAGCCAGCCTGATGTTCGTCGCCGGCATCGCCCTCATTTCGTTTTTCGTCACCCGCATCCTGCACGGCGACATGCAGGACATGCTGTCCAAGCAGCAACTGACGGCGACCGGCTACATCGCCCGCGACATCGACGCCAAGGTGGCATTGCGCCTGGAAAGCCTGAAGCGCGTCGCCCTGAACATGTCACCGGCCCTGTTCAGCGATCCGGCCGCCATGCAAACCTGGCTGGAAGACCGCAAGGCCATCCACACCCTGTTCCCGACCGGCTTGCTGGTCATCCCGCCGGATGGCGGACCGGCCCTCGGCGACGCTCCCCGTCTGAAAACACGACCCAAATCCTTTGTCGATCGCGACTGGTTCATCGGTGCCACGACCACCCGCCAACCCTACATCAGCCGGCCCTTGATCGCCCGCGCCACCGGCGATCCCGCCCTGGTCATCGCGATACCGGTTTTCGATCGCCAGCAGAAGCTGCTCGGCGTTCTTGCCGGCATCACCCCGCTCGCCACGCCCGGCTTTCTCGACCTGATCATTGGCGCCAGCCCAGGCAAGCACGGCACCTATGAACTGATCGCCCCGCAGCATGGTCTCTACGCCCTGACCACGGATGTCAGGATGGCCGTGACGCCTCTGCCTGCCCCCGACAACGATCCGGTCATCGAAGCAGCGCTCAAGGGCCAGCGCGGTATCAAGGTCATCCGCAATGCCGCGAACGCGGAAGAACTCGTGGCCATCGCCGAAATACCGCGGGCAAACTGGCTGCTGATCGCCCGCCAACCCTCTGTCGACGCCTTCGAACCGGTCTCGAACACCTTGCGCAACGCCTTGCTGATCACCGCCCTGCTCTCGCTGCCCAGCATCGTTCTGCTACTCGCCATTCTCAACCGCTTGCTGCAGCCGATGGCCAACCTGGCTGGTCAGCTCCACGACATGGCCGACGGCTCACGCCCGATGCGGCCCGTCGAAACCCACACGGCCGACGAAGTGGCCGATGTCGCCCACAGTTTCAACCGTTTGCAAAGCCGTCTGCTGGAGCAGGAACAACGGCTGGCTCAAATGGCCCACCAGGACACCCTGACCGGGCTGCCGAATCGCCGGATGATCGACCAGCGGCTGGAAAGCGAGCTGCGCCGCATCCAGCGCAACGGCCTGGGACTGGCCCTGCTCTTCCTCGACATCGACGGCTTCAAGCCGATCAATGATGCCCACGGCCACCAGGTCGGCGACCTGGTCCTCGGCGAGATCGCCTGCCGCCTGCACTCTACCGTCCGCGACGTCGACACCGTCGCCCGCCTGGGCGGCGACGAGTTCCTGATCCTGCTCAACGATACCGAACAGCCGCTCGAAGCCGCCGAGCGCGTCGCCCAGGAGTGTATCCACGCGCTGGCCGAGCCAATCCGCATCGACGACCTGGCCATCCGGATCGGCGTCTCGATCGGCATTGCCACCTGCACCGGCCTCGAGGCCGAAGGCATGACCGTGCAGCGCCTGGTCAACCAGGCCGACAATGCCATGTACCAAGCCAAAGCCGAAGGGCGCAACCGCTACGTTGCCCATGACGGCAATCTTCCCACGCCCCTCCTCTAATAAGCAAAATGTCCATCAACACGTCCTCCCTGAAAGACTATTTCACTACCCTGCAAAGCCGTATCGTCGCCGAACTGGAAACCTTCGACGGCCAGCCCTTCCGGACCGACAGCTGGGTTCGCCCGGAAGGCGGCGGCGGCATTTCGCGGCTGATCGAGGAAGGCGACTTCTTCGAGCGCGGCGGCGTCAATTTCTCGCACGTCACCGGCAAATCCCTGCCCGCCTCGGCCACCGCCGTCCGTCCGCAACTGGCCGGACGTTCCTGGGAAGCAATGGGCGTGTCGCTGGTGCTGCATCCGCGCAACCCCTATTGCCCGACGGCGCACATGAACGTGCGCTGCTTCGTCGCCCGCAAGGAGGGCGAGGAAGATGTCTGGTGGTTCGGCGGCGGCATGGATCTGACCCCCTACTACGGGCAACGCGACGACGTGGTGCATTTTCACCGGACCTGCCGGGACGCTCTGGCCCCATTCGGCGAGGAGGTCCATACGAAATACAAGCAGTGGTGCGACGAGTATTTTTTCCTGAAGCACCGCAACGAACCGCGCGGCGTCGGCGGCGTCTTCTTCGACGACCTCAACGAAGGCGGTTTCGAGCGCTGCTTCGCGCTGACCCAGGCGGTCGGCAACACCTTCACCCAAGCCTACCTGCCGCTACTGGCCAAGCGTCGCGACACGCCCTACGGCGAACGCGAACGCGACTTCCAGGCCTACCGTCGCGGCCGTTACGTCGAATTCAATCTGGTCTGGGACCGCGGCACGCTGTTCGGCCTGCAATCAGGTGGGCGCACCGAATCGATCCTGATGTCGCTGCCGCCGATCGTCAAATGGCGCTACGACTGGGCGCCGGAGAAAGACACCCCAGAAGCGGAGCTCTATGAAGTTTTTCTCAAGCCACAGGACTGGGCAGCAGTTTAGGATCAAGGCGCCCAGAGGCCAGGGCGGAGCATTCAATCAGCCTGCCCGGAAAGGTCCGGACCTCCGCCGACAAACCCGTCGAGACAGAGCCCCTCGACAACGTGCGGCCTGATGCTGCGGTCCAGACAAATGCCGGTACAAAGAATACAATCGGTAGTTTGTCGACATAGTCACTTGCCATGTTCATCATCAATCACGATCAGATATCTGCCGAGGTGTTCGATAGCGAAATCGTCGCCATCCACTTCCTCAAAGGGACCTATTTCAGCCTGCGTGGCGCCAGCCTGGCTCTATGGTCCTGGCTCTATGGTCCTGGCTTCAGCCGGGCGCCGACGAAGCGACGCTGGTACGCCTACTGGCGACGCGTTACTCCCTGGATACGCCCCGGAGCATGGAAGCCGTCGCCAAGGCCCTGACAGCATTGCGCCAGTCGGAATTGATCATCGAGTCGGATCGGCCGATGCCCTCCGATGATGCATACGACCTCGCCACCGGGCCAGTGCAATACGAAGAAGCGGTGGTCGAGTGCTTCGAAGATCTGCAGGAACTGATCGCCATTGATCCGGTACATGAAGTCGATCCTATGCAAGGCTGGCCTCATCGGCCTCCGTCAATCACTCTCGATTGAGTGCTGACCCGCGATGCCAACCGTCGCCCACGCGTTCGAAGAGCGCTATGACGAATTTATCCGGGAGCAGCTCGATTTCGCCGAAGCGAAGGCGAAACTGCTGGCGTCGGGTCAGACCTATCGTTTTGGCCCGCTGCAGTTGGCGCTGCAAGTCGAAGGACAACGCCTATCCCAACGCCTTGGCCTGGCGATACGTCACGCGATCGGGAACGCCACCCCACAGATGTCGCCGCTTCGCGTCATCGCAATCGATGGCTCGGTCAGCGGCCGTGAACCTCCGCGCTGGAACCTTCCCACTTACGCGCAACGCCATCTCGAACGCCTGCACGTCAGCTCCGACCGCCAACGACTCCTGCACCACAATCCGGATACGACCAACTGGACCATCCTGGACCGCCAGCGTAATCTTGCCCTGACCTGGACCGCCAGTGCGGAACTTCTTCCCGACTGGGAGGATTCGTTTCCATTGCGCACCGTAGTTCACTGGATGTCGACCGGAACGGCGGCTCATCTGGCCCATGCTGCAGTGATCGAAAGCGGGGGGCGTGGCGTCCTGCTGACCGGCCGAGGGGGCTCCGGAAAATCGACAACGACGGTGGCCGCCATCCTGTCCGCCTTACGCACCTGTGGCGACGACTTCGTCATGGTTGAACACCGTGGTGACGACACGGTCGCTCACTGCCTCTACGACACGGTCAAACTGGACGACCCCGCGCTGCATCGCTTCCCGTCTATGCGGCCGGTAGTCGCCAACCCGGAACGCGATGCCAGCCAGAAGGCGCGAATCCATTTGTCCGATCATCTGCCGCAATCGCTGATCGAATCAACCCCGCTTGCCGGCATCGTCGTCCCTCTCATCACCGACGACCGCCAGCCGTCCATCCACCCGATTTCTCCGGCGCTTGCCTTGCGAGCGCTCGCTCCCAGCACCCTGTTCCTGCTGCGCGGCGAAGAAAGCGTCCTGGCACAGAAACTCTCGCAGCTGGTGAGGCGGTTGCCCACCTGGCAGTTGCGTCTCAACCACGACCCGCTCGCCTCTGCCGCCTTCCTCGGTGCCTGGCTGGAACGTCAATCATGAATACGCCCCCCTCCATCTCGGTGATCATTCCCAACCTCAACATGGGATGTTTCCTCGGCGATGCCGTTGCTTCCATCGCCAGACAAGCGCTTCCCGTCACGGAAATCCTCATCGCCGATGCGCAGTCGGACGACAACAGCCTTCCGATCATTGCTGATCTAGCCGAACAGTATCCGTCCATTCGCTGCCTGGAAGCACCCCGCGGTCATCCGTCAGTCGTGCGCAATCACGCGCTCAGGGAGGCCCAGGGCGAACTGATTGCCTTTCTCGACGCCGACGACCTCTGGCCGGAAAACAAGCTGGCGCTGCAGGTTGCCCGCATGATGCGAGCCCCCCACGCAGACGTCGTGTCCGGTTTTGTCCAGTATTTTGACCAACTCGATCGGCAACACCTGGCTCCGGCCGCCACTGCCAGAACCGAAACCCTGTTCCACGTCCACCTGGGAGCGGCGCTCTTTCGCAAGACAGTATTTGATGCCATTGGACTGTTCAACGAAACGCTGCGCTACAGCGAGGATGTCGACCTGCTGTTACGGATTCGCGAGGCTGGCCTGACCATGACCATACTGCGATCTCGAACCTTGTACTACCGGCGACACGACAACTCCATGATGGCCCAGGCCGACGCGGCCAAGGAGCGTGACTTCAAGCGAACGCTGGCTGCATCGCTGATGCGACGTAGAGCCAATGGGCAACAGACGCCTTTGGCACCTTTCGAAAGCCTGATCGAAGCCGATGGACTCCAGGAGGCAGGGCGTGTCAGTTAGCATCATTATTCCCGCCTGGAATGCGGCCAAAACACTGTCCGACACCCTGGACAGTCTCTCTGCCCAGAGCCTCGGTGCCACTCAAGTGATCGTCGTCGACGATGGTTCCACCGATGAGACAGCTACGGTTGCTGAAGGTCACGCCCTTCGTCCGACGGTTTATCGCCGGCCACACGCCGGCGTGGCAGCGGCCACCAATGCCGGTATCCGGGCATCGCAAGCTCGCTATCTTGCGTTCGTCGACGCCGATGACCTGTGGTCTCCCGACAAGTTGGCTATACAAATCAAGCTGCTGAACAGCCAACCCGGCATCGATGCCGCCCTCGGCCTGTTCGATTCGTTCATCTGCCCCCGAACCCCCGCCCACCTGCGCGCCCGTTTTGTCGTCCCGGCGCAGGCTCAGCCAGGCTGGCTGACCGGAACTCTGTGCGTTCGACGTTCTGTTTTTTCCCGTTTGGGCATGTTTGCCGAGGATCTCAGCAACGGTTTTGCGATCGACTGGCTCGACCGCGCACGCAAGGCCGGCATTTGCTTCCACATGATTGAGACTGTGTTATTGCACCGCCGCCTTCATCCCGGCAGCCTATCCGCCCGCAATCGACAGAGCGACGCCGCCATGCTCGAAATGGCCCGGCGGGCAATTGCCCGCCGCCGCTCGCCGGAGGCATCATGACATCACCACGTTTGCTGGCCAGCATTCCGCGCGGTCCAGATTCCCTGCTCATTCAGGCGGCAATTTCGCCTGCGGAATTCGCTCGTCCAGCCTGGAAAGCATGGACTCAACAAAGAACCATCGACCAATCGAACTGGGCTGAAGTGCGCATGCTGCCGGCCATCGCTGCCAGGGCGCAAGTACTGGGCCTGACCACGACCGACCTGCCACGCCTCGACGGCATCCGACGATTCGTCTGGTCCACGACACAAAAGCAGCTAATGGCGATACGCCCGGCAATCCAGCTTCTCGCCACGCACCGACTGGCACCGATGCCTCTCAAGGGCGCCGCCGTCATCTGTCACGGTTTGGCCAGCACAGCGGAACGCTACATCCGGGATGTCGACATTCTGCTTCCCCCTGAAAACGTTGCCAGGGCACTGGCCCTACTGGTTGCCGACGGGTGGCTAAATCCGTCCTTTCGCGGAGAGCAGCACCTGCCCACCCCTGGACAGTGCGGAACCCATGCCATCAAGCTCAATGGTCCGGTGTTCGGCGAACTCGACTTGCATGAATTCGCCATCGCGCCCAATCGCTTCCCCTGCCTGGACCGTGATCTGCAAACCCGTGCTCGCCCCGGGAAATTTCTCGGCATTCCCTGTCTGCTTCCCTCCCCCACCGACCTTCTGCTCAACGTGCTGGAACACAGCTTCAGAAGGGATCCCGACCGTGTTCTGGACTGGAGTGTCGATGCCGCCCGCTTGGTCGGCAGCAACATGATCGACTGGCCATTATTCCAGCGGATCACGCTCGAACGTTGCCTTGCCGTGCCGATCGAAGCTCGCCTGCGCTATCTCCGCGAACATTGCCATCTTGAACGCATCCCGCTGGGATTGCTCGACGCTCTGGCCAGGCCGGCCGAAAACAAGCTTTTTGTCGACGAATATCTGGCCCGTCAGATTGAGGGCCTTCCCCTGCCGGGGGCACGTACCTCTGCGCTGAAAAAAGCCGCACGCATTCGTGCTACCGAGATCGGCCGACATTCCACCGACCACCCAGCCGGCCATCGGCTTGAGGAAGTTCGCGAAGGCAAAGCCTGGCGAGTCCTGCATATACCGCTCTCGATCAACCAGACTAAGCGGGTCATGCTCAACATCCGTTACGATAGCGACTTTCCGGACAATATCGGCTGCCGCGTCAGCTTGAACTGCGGCGCTCTCCGCCTGCATCGCTATTCCGCACGCCGCGGCCTGACCCATTCCCTATGGCGGCGAGCCAATGCCTGCATTTCTCTCGACCCCTCATGGTTTGCCGCGCAGGAAACCGACCAACTCACTCTTTTTCTGCATTTTCTCAGCGCAGACAAAAAGGGGAACCAATACTGCGGTGAACCGCCATTTGAAGCCAATTGCCAAACAAGCATGGGAAAATCAGGCGAACTTTCCATCACACTGACTTTGACCACTATTGACCGGAACTCGCGCCCAAGACATGATTTTTCCTAGCGACATGCCACGTCTGCTGCGCTCCCGACAAACAAAAAACAATCAAGGCCATTGCTGGTGACAAGCCCCCTCCCCACGGGGAAACCCGACATCTGCCGGATAACCGATGGGCTTATCGTGCCCCCCACCCATCTGGAACTGATTGCCGTCGATCACTGCAACATCAAGTGTCGAACGTGCAATCATGCCTCGCCGCTGATGCCAGCATGGTTTGCCGATCCGGATACGGTTCACCACGACTTCTCGCTCCTCGCCAAGCATTACAGACCGGCCTTTATCAAGGTACTCGGAGGTGAGCCGCTGATGCACAAGAACCTGGTCAGCGTCATCCAAGCAGCGCGACGATCAGGCATCAGTGACCACTTCACGCTGGTGACAAATGGGGTGCTTTTGGACAAAGCCAAAGACGACATCTGGAAAAGCATCGATGAAATCGAATTGTCGGTCTACCCCGCTACTCCCAATGCCGGCAAGATCATCGAAAACACCATTCGCCTGGCCAAGCGCCATGGCAAACTTTATAGGATATATCGCTACGACGAATTCCGGGCGACCTTCAGTTTGCAGGGAACCGCGAATACTGCTCTGGTCGGCCAGATTTACGCCGCCTGCAAGATTGCCAATCTTTGGGGTTGCCACGCCGTCAAGGATGGGTATTTTTACAAATGTCCCCAGAGCATCTACATCCGAAAACTGACGGGCAAGCACTGCGAAAGCGATGCACTGCCGATTTCCGATAGCCACGACTTTCAAGCCAGGCTGCTTGCCTTCCTGAATTCACCGAACCCGTTAACTACCTGCACCCATTGCGGAGGAACCGTCGGGCGCCACGTAGAGCACGTTCTGGCCTCTCAGGAGGAATGCCATTCCCATATCGACATACCAACCGACGATATTGTTGACCATGAGCTCTTGGCCGACTCACTGATCGCCATGACGCCGGCCGACGACTGCAAGATTCGCGTCAGGGACAAGCGCTTGCCCCCATGGCAGCGCCTGGCGCAATTGCTGAAAACGCACTGACCGCTGTTGGCACGCGCCGCCTGACATCCCAAAAATGGAACGAAAGCTCGCCGACTAAGCGCCGCTTTACTTAAGTTTGCCCCGCACCACCCGGACGCGGGCCGGGTTCTTGACGTTCATCTTGCCGCC
>CAIXSK010000028.1 GCA_903922075.1 uncultured beta proteobacterium
CCAAAGCGTTTGTGAAGATCGGCGACGACCAGCAGGTACGAAACCAGCGTCCGGAACTTGGCGCTGGAACCGAGATCTAGCTTGGTGCCGGCGTTGATGTCGAGCGGCTGGTCGAGGTTGTCGGCCTGGATGCGCAGCACGTTGGCGTTCGGCGTGCGCTCGTAGAGGGTCAGACTGTAATTGACCAGCTTGGGGTCGCCCTTGGCGAGCAGCCTGGCTTCCTTGAAGCCGCCGCAGGCCAGGAAGGCGGGATCGGCCATGCGGTTCAGGATGCGCGTCACCGCCTGCTGGCTGGGGCCGTCGAGCGTGCTGTGGGCCGTCAGGTCGTAGCGGTCGAGCGCGTAGAGATTTTCGACGTCGAGCAGATCGCCCAGCGTGCCGCGAATGTCATTGACCGCCTTGCGTTCGACGAAGGAGACCTCCTCGCCGGGCCGCGCCTGGCGGGCCGGGGTGATCTGCACCTTGAGCGCCGCCTCGCGCAGGTCGGCCGGGATCAGGTGGTCTTCGGCGAGCAGGCGGATATAGCTGTCGGTCAGCGTATTGAGGCGGCCGGTGGTGTCGCCGAGCAAACCGGACGGGCGGCGCTGGGCGACGAACAGCGACAGCGCCTGCTTGAAGGCCTGCGCCCGCTCGGTTAGGTCGGCCTTGGGGTCGGCCAGCAACTGATTGACGCGGGCGAACTCCTGGCCATACCAGGCCCACAGGCCGTCGCCGAGGCCATTGACCTCGCCGTAGCCGGGAATGCCGCCGAGCGGCACGGAATTGACGAAATCGAGCACGATGCGCCGGCGGGCCGGCAGGTTCTCCTCGCCGTCCTGATAGGCGCGCAGGGCAGCCGACATCATCTGGTGGTACTTGTCGTGGGCATTCTTGGTACGGCCGCCCGGCGAATGGCGGAATTTCTCGATCTGCGTCGCCAGCGTGCTGCCGCCGGCCCGGCCGCCGCCGAGTCCGGCCTGACGCATGGTCTCGCCGGCCGCGACGCGGGTCAGCCGGCCCCAGTCGACGGCCGGGTTGTGCTTGGGCGCATCCGGGTCGAGCAGGTCGCGGTTCTCGATGAACAGCAAGGCCTCGACCAGCACCGGCGGAATGGCCTCGAAAGCGGGATATTGCTGGCGCGGATACTGGCTGTCGTAGAGAGGCTGGTCATGACGGTCGAGAATACGCAGGCCGGCCCGCGATTTTTCGCGGTAGATCGGGAAATGCCCCTCGCCGACAATGCTGCGAAAGTCCGCTGACTGCCTGGCCTGGGCATCGATCACATAGCCGGCACCGGTCAGGCGCGGCAGGAAGGTGCGCAACTGGGTATAGCCGAGGCGCTGGTCGTAGGGACCGACACTGGGTAGCCAGATGTCCTTGTCGGCCCCAGGCTCGACGGTCCAGGTCGAGGTTTTGGCCAGTTCGGCAAAGTAGCCGGCCTGAAAGTGCGAGGTCTGCGCTTCATAGATGGCAGCACCACCGGCCGCAGCCAGCAGGGCAAGCAATCCAAGGAAGAAATAGAGCTTCCAGCGCGTTGGCCGGGGTTTGGGGCTGTCTTGAAAATCGATGCGGGCCATGAGTCGGGGGGGGGGCGGAATTTTGTGCGAGAGCGACGGCTGTGCAATCCAACCCGACGCCCTTGTTTTTATGGGCAATACGCTACTGCCCGGCATAGTCTGGCAGCACGGCGATTCTACCCGGTCCCCGCAAGTTTCAATGCCTGTCGATTCTGATTTTGGCCTTTTTTCGGCCTGACCGTAGCATTCGACGCGTCGACAAATCCTGATACAAATCGTCGCAGAAACGCTACTTGAAAAATTCCAATTCGGTACCAAACTGCACCCTTGATCTCATTTCTCAGGAGTCTCCGATGCAGCCCGAACCTCATTGGCAGGAACGGACACTCACCCGGTTCCTGCAACTCTCCCGTCTGCACCTCGGCCTGATCCAGGCCCCCGCCACCGTCAGACAGTCGCGCCGCGCCGCCCGGCCGAACCCGGCAAGCGCCATCAAAACACGGGCAGCCCACGGCATAAGACCGACGACCTGCCGACCTGCGCCCAGTGACAGCCCATTCCCGGCAAACTTCGCTGAACGCCATTCGACAAACCCCCACAAGAGGTAATCATGAAGCTCATCCCCCTGAAGATGACGGTTGCCGCCGTCGCCATTGCCGCCGCGCTGGGCGGCGCCTATTCGCTCGGTCAGAACGCTCCCTTCGCCAGCGCCCATGCGGCATCCCAGCCGGTCGCCGCGCTGGCGCCGGCCACCCCGCCAGCCCTCGCGCCGAACGGCCTGCCGGACATGCGCGGCATCGTGGCGGCCAACGCCCCGGCCGTCGTCAATATCAGCGTCACCGGCACGCGCAAGGCTGCCGCCAACCTGCCGGATCTGCAGGAAATGGACCCGAGCCACCCGCTGTATCGCTTTTTCCGCCACTTCCGCGGCCAGATGCCGGAAGGCAATCAACCCCTGCAGGGCCTCGGCTCCGGCTTCATCGTGACCCCCGACGGTACGGTGCTGACCAACGCCCACGTCGTCGACGGCGCCGATGAAGTCACCGTCAAGCTCAGCGACAAGCGTGAATTCAAGGCCAAGGTGCTTGGTCTGGACAAGGCCAGCGACGTCGCTGTGCTGAGAATAGATGCCAAGAACTTGCCGACCGTCAGGATCGGCTCCGCAACCCAGACCCAGGTCGGTGAATGGGTGCTCGCCATCGGTTCTCCCTACGGATTCGAGAGCAGCGCCAGCGCCGGCATCGTTTCGGCCAAGTCGCGCAGCCTGCCGGATGGCAGCTACGTGCCCTTCATCCAGACCGACGTCGCGGTCAATCCCGGCAACTCCGGCGGCCCGCTATTCAACCTGAACGGCGAAGTGATCGGCATCAACTCGCAGATCTACTCGCGCAGCGGCGGCTACCAGGGGCTGTCCTTCGCCATTCCCATTGAAGTGGCGATGAACGTCGAAAAACAGATCGTCGCCCACGGCAAGGTCCAGCGCGGCAAGCTCGGCATCACCATCCAGGAGGTCAATCAGTCGCTGGCCGACACCTTCGGCCTCGCCAAGCCGGCCGGCGCGCTGGTCGCCGCCGTCGAAAAAGGCAGCCCGGCCGCCAAGGCCGGCCTGGAACCGGGCGACGTGATTCTCGGCATCGACGGCAAGGCCATCGACAATTCCGGCGAACTGCCGGCCGCCGTCGCCACCAAGCAGCCCGGCGAAGCAGCCCGCCTGCAGGTCTGGCGCAAGGGCGAAACGCGCAACATCGACGTCAAGGTCGGCAGCTTCGCCGAGGAAAAGGTCGCCTCGGCGGATAACCAGCCCGCCGACAAGAGCCGCCTCGGCGTCGCCGTCCGCCCGCTGACCCCGGAAGAACGCCGCCAGGCCGAGCTCAAAGGTGGCCTGCTCGTCGAGCAGGCCGGCGGTGCCGCCGCCAGGGCCGGCATCCGGCCGGGCGACATCATCCTCTCGGTCAACGGCCAACCGATCGCCGACGTCGATCAATTGCGCGGCATCATCGCCAAATCCGGCAAGAAGGCCGCCATCCTGGTCGAACGCGGCGACTCGCGGATATTCGTCCCGGTCGACCTCGGCTGAAAACAGACAAGGCCGTTCGGCTGAACGGCCTTGTCCCCGCTCATGGAGCGCGGCCCCGCAAGCGCCGGAACAGCGCCGCGCTGCTGTCGTCGATGGACCTGCCCTGCATCTGCATCAGCCGGATATTGAGCACCAGATTCTCCAGCACCAGTTTGGCCGCCACTGCCATCAGCAGCATCTGGCGGTTGTCCTCGTCCATGTCGGCGGCCTGCTCGACAATTTCGTGGACCTGGCTGCACACCAGCAGGCGCAGGGCATCCTCGTCGTAAGGCAAGTCGGCGTAGTCGATGGGGTCCTCGACCTCGATTTCGCGGATCATCGCGGCAAGTTCAGCGCTACTGGCAATCATGGCAACTCCCGGGAAGCAGGCTCTTGCCTGTAAGACCACAGGATCCGCGGAAAAGTGCTGGACACCATGCGCAGAACGAGGTCTTTCTAGCCCCCCAAGCCCCCCTGCCAAATCTCCACTGGTACTGCATCCCGGGGCAGTTGGACCGAACTCGAACGGTTGGCACACCACGATGCCTTGACGTCCAAGCCCAATCGCCTGCTTCTGGAGTAGACTGAAAATCGCTGGATAAACTAAGCGCCAGCCACCAAAACAGCGCGAATTCCGCGCAATTTCGCATTGAGCACCGACTAGAAGTCACTTCGGGGTACTTTCGATGACCGCAATACGCCATCATTTGCAACGGCTGATTGGTGGGGTGGTGCTTGTGCTCGGCATCAGCTGTGCGACTGGAAGTTACCTGCTGCTTAGCTGGCTGGCCGACCACGAGATAAAGCAGAACGCGAATGCGATGGCCAAACAAGCGGGGCTTGAACTGGATCGCCTACTGTTGCCACCGACATCGCTTTTGAATCTGCTGTCCAATGTCCCCGACCTGAAAACCGGGTACCTGAGCGACTGGATCGTGCGCCTGCCGGCACAAAGTTCGCTGCTTCGCGCCAACTCGATGCTGGAAAGCGTCTACGTTGGCGGCCCCAACGGCGAATATCTGAATCTGCGCGAGATCAAGAACCAGTACGATCGTGAGAGGTTTTCCGTCGATAGCAAGGTGGTCTGGCTGGTGCAGGCGCAGCGCGCGCCGGACATGAGCGAGGATGGGCAAGTACGCTTGGGCTTGGATGGCAGCTTCAAGGTGCTGTCGCGTCGCATCGAGCCGTCCGCCCGGGATTACGATCCCCGCTTACGCCCCTGGTACCAGGCGGCGATGGGCGCCGGACACGTCATTCGAACGCCGCCGTACATGTTCTACAGTTCCGGGCGCAAGGGGATTACGCTTGCCCGTGACATGGAGAACGGCTTTGTCGTGGCCATGGACATCAATCTGGAGTCGCTGAGCCCCAACCTCAAAGAGCTTGCAGCCCAGTGGTCGGCACGGCTCTGGCTTTTCGATCATGACCGGGAGTTGATCGTCGGCGACCACCCGGAGACCGACAAGGATCCCTTGCTTTCATACGCGCACGACTACCTGCCGAATGATCGGAGCGGCGGCCGTTGGATAACGGACGCAACAGGCGAGTCCTGGTGGCTTGGCAGCACCCGTATTCAACTGGATGGCCGCAACGACATGGAGTTGCGCTACGCCTTTCCGCGCACCGTGATACTTGGCAAAGCGGAGTTGGTGCGCAATATGCTGCTCGCCATCACGGCGTTGATTCTGGCGATCATGCTGTATGCAGCGAAGAGGATCGCCTTGCGGTTTTCACAGCCCCTTGAATCGCTGGTGCTGGCCAGCGAACGCATTGGCAAACTGGAGCTCCAGGAAGAACTCAATATTGACTCGGAGCTCTCCGAGTTCAGACGGCTTACCGATACGCATGATCAGATGCGCATCATGCTTCTGGAAAACCAACAACATATTGCCGAACAGCAGGATGAACTCAAATCCCGCCTGCTGGCACTGCACCAGGCCGAACGCAGCCTCGAACAACTGAATGCCGATCTCTCTGCCACCCTTTTGGCTGTTCCCGACCTGCTATTCGAACTTTCTGATGCGGGCGAGTACATCAACGTCTGGGCAAGAAGTCCTGAATTGCTGGTGGCGCAACAGGGCGTTCTACTTGGCCATCGCGTCAGTGAAATGCTGCCGGCCGAAGCCGCTGCAGCCGTCATGTCGTCAATCCAGGAAGCCTCGGCCAGCGGCACCTCGTTTGGCAAGGTCATCGCATTGGACTTTCCCGACGGCAGGCACTGGTTTGAATTGTCCACCGCAGCCAAGTCCCAATCAGATCGGGGACGCCAGAATTTCATCGTCCTATCGCGCGACATCACCGAGCGCAAGAAGGCCGAATTTGATCTCATCCGTTATCGCGATCATCTGGAATCCCTGGTCGAGGACCGCACCGCAGAATTGCAGATAGCCAAAGAAGCTGCCGAGATGGCCAATCTGGCCAAGAGCGCTTTCCTGGCCAACATGTCGCACGAGATTCGAACCCCGATGAACGGGGTGATGGGCATGACTACCCTGCTGCGCAATACCCCTCTCGATGCCAAACAGACGCACTACCTGGACAAGATCGAGACCTCCGGCCAGCACCTGCTGTCCGTCATCAACGACATCCTCGACCTCTCCAAGATCGAGGCGGGCAAGCTGCAGCTCAACGAGACCGACTTTTCCCTTACCGACCTTGTCCAGGAAGTGGTCAACATCGAAGAGGCCCTTGCCGTAGAAAAGGGGCTCTCACTCCAGGTGGATATTGCCAATGCCCCCCATAGCCTCAAGGGTGACGAGGATCGCCTGCGCCAGGCATTGATCAACTACGTCGGCAATGCCATCAAGTTCTCCCGGCAGGGCAGCATCAAGTTGCTTTGCCGCTTGCTGGAGGAAACCGATACCGACTATCTGCTGCACTTTGCGGTTGTCGACACAGGCATCGGCATCCACAAAGATGATCAGGTCAAGCTGTTTCAGAATTTCGAGCAGGGCGACACGACTCGCACCAGACAATATGGGGGCACCGGGCTCGGCCTGGCGATCACCCGACATATTGCTGAGATGATGGGTGGAGAAGCTGGTGTGGAGAGCGAATTCGGCAAGGGCAGCACCTTCTGGATCAACGTCCGGTTGAAGAAAGGCAGTCAGGCGGGAGAGATGCCAGCTGCGACAAGAGAACCGCCATCCGCGGAGCAGGTCAATGAACGCCTTGCCGGCAAGCGCGTACTGGTCGTGGAGGATGAACCGATCAACCGGGAAATAACCACCCTCATGTTGAATGAGCTCGGCCTCTTAACCGATGTGGCCGGAGATGGCGCCGAGGCTCTGGAGAGGGTGCAGTGCACTAGCTATGACTTGATCCTGATGGACATGCAAATGCCAACGATGGACGGCCTGGAGGCCACCCGCCAGATCCGCGCCAAGCTGGGCATAACCCAGGTTCCCATCGTGGCGATGACAGCCAATGCTTTTGTCGAGGACAGGGCGGCTTGCATGGCAGCGGGCATGAACGACTTCCTGTCCAAACCGGTGGAATATGAACGCTTGCTGGACAGCTTGTTGAGGTGGCTAGCGCGGCAAGCAGGATAGTGCTGCCCGCGGAAAAAGGCACCGGGCTCGGCCAAACGCGAAAAAGGCCGTTCGGATGAACGGCCTTTTTCGTACGTATCGAGGCGCTACCGGGACCGAAGCTAGTAGCAGGCATCCCGCTGGCTTTCCGGGAAACGCGCCATCTCGGAAGCTGCGCAGCCCCTGTTGCGTCCGATCTCTTATGTTCCCCTATCTCTAAGAGCCCCATCAAGAGGCTCTTTCCGAGACAAAGGCTGTAACGGTCAGTTCAGCTTTTCCGGGCTGCCGCAGCACTGCTTGAATTTCTTGCCGCTCCCGCAGGGGCACGGGTCGTTGCGGCCGGGTTTGGCTTCTTCGCGCTGGACGGTGCCGCCGCTGCGCTTGTTGCGCCAGAAGTTGTACAGGGTCTGCACGATGACCGGCAGGTTTTCCTGGATGTCGCTGATCAGGCGGGCTTCCTCGGCCGGCGGGAACCAGCGTTCGCCGTTCTTTTCGGCGTCTTCCTTGAGCATGCCGTTGAGCATGAACATCGGTTCGAGCAGTTCGGAGAGGTCGTCGGCATGCTTGCCGGCCAGTTCGTACCAGTCGCCGGCCAGGCCGGCGCCGAAGACGTAGGAATCGGCCCAGGCTTCGTAATCGTAAGCTTCGCAGGTCTCGTCGAGCGGATAGAGCACCGGGGCGATGGTTTCGTCATTGAGCAACGCGGCAGCGAGGTCGTTGTTCAGGCGCATCAGCAGTTCCAGCACGGCTTCGACAGCGGGGTCGCCACCGGCCGCCAAGCCCTCGCCCAGCGCTTCGGTCAGCCAGATGGCCGGAGAAACCGGCTCGGGAGCGCTGACCACGGCGCACAGCATGGCCTGGATTTCGTCGAGGCGCATCGCCTCACCCTGGAATACTTCGGCTTCGAGGAGTTCTTCAAGCCGGTCTAGATCGGCGTCGGTCAAGGGGTTCGGGTTCATTTTCAGGGTCCTGGGCAATAGATGAATGATAGCCCAGAACGACCCTTCACGCAGCCTCGGCCTGCCGCCAAAGCCCTTACGGCAGCCCGATTTGCGCTGGCCGGTCGACATCCTTGAGTACGCCGGGATCGACCACCGGGCAGGTGACCAGCGCCGTCCGCTGCGCTTCGAGAATGGCCTTGCCGCCCTGGTCGCCGGTCAGCGCGAGCAATGCCCCCCGATGCTCTACAGAAAAGCCGACCGGGTGGCCCGGAAGCCCGTCATAAACCGGCCGGGCCAGGGTCGCCCCGCCCTGCATGGCATTGAGAACGGCGCGGTAGCTGGCCGGCTGGATGTAGGGCATGTCGGCCAGCGCGACCAGCCAGCCGGTGGCATCGGCGCTGGCGGCGACACCGGCCGCCAGGCTGTGGCCCATGCCCTGCCTTGCATCTGGGCAGACAACGGTTTCCAGGCCGGCCTCACTGAGCAGCTGAGCCAGCGCCGTATCGTCGGGGCGGATGACGACGATGCTGCGCCGACAGGCGGCGGCCAGGTTGCGGGCTGCCACGAGCGCCATCGGCGTGCCGTCGGCCAGCGGCTGCAGCCGCTTGTCGCTGCCGAAGCGCCGGCTGACGCCAGCCGCCAGCAGGATGCCGACAATTTGGCTCATGCGACCCGGCAGGCGTAGGGATCAGCGAATGCTACGGTCGATGGCAAATTTCGGCCATTTTTCACAGCCGTCATCTCGGCCAGGATGGCCACCGCGATTTCCGGCGGCGTCCGGCTGCCGATGGGCAGGCCGACCGGGCCGTGCAGGCGGTCGACTTCGGCCTGCGAGAGGTCGAAATACTGCAGCAGCCGCTCGCGCCGCTTGCCGTTGTTGGTCGTTGAACCCAGCGCGCCGACGTAGAAGGCCGGCGACTTCAGCGCTTCGAGCAGTGCCAGATCGTCGAGCTTGGGGTCATGGGTCAGCGCCACCACCGCGCTGCGCGGGTCGAGGCCGAGTTCGGTCACCGCATCGTCGGGCATCGCGGCGAGGCGCTCGGTGCCCGGCACATCCCAGCCGTCGGCGTACTCGCTACGCGGGTCGCAAATATAGACGCGATAGCCCAGCGCCAGCGCCATCGTTGCCAGGTAGTGCGAAATCTGCCCGGCGCCGATGATCAGCAAGCGCCAGGCCGGACCGTGCAGCGTGACCAGCGTTTGGCCGTCCCACTGCTGGCTGTCGCCGGCGCTGCCGCCTTCGAGGCTGACTTCGCCACTGGCCAGAACCACCTTGCGCCGAACCAACTGGCCGGTGGCAATGCGCTGGGCGAGCTGTTCGAGAAAACCGGCATCCGGCGCCGGTTCGAGGACCAGTTCCAGCGTGCCGCCGCAAGGCAGGCCGAAGCGATGCGCCTCGTCGGCCGTGACGCCGTAGCGCAGCAGGCGTGGAGCCGTGCCAACAAACTCGCCGGCCGCCGCCCGGCGGATTAGGTCGTCCTCGATGCAGCCGCCGGAGACCGAACCCTGCACCTGCCCGTCGTCGCGCAGGATCATCCAGGCGCCTGGCGGTCTGGGGGCGGAACCCCAGGTCCGGGCGACGGTGACCAGCGCGAAGCGATGCCCCGCTGCAGCCCAGCTACGGGCGGCGGCAAGCACTTGCGTGTCCAGGCTATCCATCTCAGGCCACCAGTTCGCTGGTATTGAACGGCAGCTTGCGCAGACGCTTGCCGGTCGCGGCAGCGATGGCGTTGGCGACGGCCGGGGCGAGCGGCGGCACGCCCGGTTCGCCGATGCCGGTCGGCGCCGCAGCCGAGGGCACGATATGGACCTCGACCTTGGGCATGTCGGCGATGCGCAGCAGCGGGAAGCCGTCGAAATTACCCTGCTCGACGCGACCTTCCTTGAGCGTGATCTCCTCGGTCAGCGAACTGAGCGCGAAACCGATGCCGCCCTCGACTTGCGAGCGGATGTTGTCCGGGTTGATCGCCGTGCCGCAATCGACGGCGCTGACGATGCGGTCGACCTTGACCGAACCATCCTTCTTGACCGTCACCTCCGCGACATGGGCGACGTAGGAATTGAACGATTCATGCACCGCTACCCCGCGGCCGCGCCGCTCGCCGGCCTTGGCCTTCAGCGGCTGGCCCCAGCCCGCCTTGTCGGCCGCCAGCTTGAGCACGCCGGCATGGCGCGGATGGTCGGCCAGCAATTCGAGGCGCAGGGCCACCGGGTCCTTGCCCGTCGCCGCCGCCACTTCGTCGAAGAAGGTTTCGGTCGAAAACGCCGTGTGTGACGAGCCGACCGAGCGCCACCACAACACCGGCACGCCGATATCGGTCGGCGTGTGCAGGTCGACCGTCAGGTTGGGAATGGCGTACGGCAGATTGGCCGCGCCTTCGACCGAAACGCCATCGATGCCTTCCTTGACCAGCATTTTCTCGAACGGCGAGCCGATCAGGATCGACTGCCCGACCAGCCGGTGTCGCCAGCCGGTGATCTTGCCGCCACCATCCACCGCCGCTTCCAGCGCATGGTGGAAAAGCGGCCGGTAGTAGCCGCCGCGCATGTCGTCCTCGCGCAGCCAGACCAGTTTCACTGGCGCGCGGCCGTTGATCGCCCTGGCGATCTGCGCCGCTTCCAGCACGTAGTCGGAATCCTTGCAGGCACGCCGGCCGAAGCTGCCGCCAGCGTAGAGCATGTTGATCTTGACCTGCTCCGGCTTCAGGCCGAGCACGTGGGCCAGGCCGTACTGGTCACCGGTGTGCAGCTGCTCGCCGTTCCACACCTCGCAGCCGTCGGCGTCGAGCTTGACGACGCAGTTCATCGGCTCCATCGCGGCGTGGGCGAGGTAAGGAAAATCGTAGGCCGCACTGATCACCTGGGCGGCCCCGGCAAAGGCCTGACCAGCATCGCCGGTCTGCTTGGCGACCAGCCCAGGCTTTTTGGCCAGCTCCTTGTAGCGGGTGAGGATTTCATCGCTGCCCAGCTTGAAGGCGGCGCTTTCGTCCCAGACCACCGACAAGGCATCGCGGCCCTTCTTGGCGCTCCAGGTATCTTTCGCCAAGACCGCGACGCCGGTCGGAATCTGCACGACCTCGACGACGCCCTTGACCGCCTTGGTCTTGCCGGCGTCGAAAGACTTCACCTTGGCCCCGAACCTCGGCGGATGGGCGACCACGGCGACCAGCATGCCGGGCAGGAAGACGTCCTGGGTGAATTTGGCCGTGCCGTTGATCTTGGCCGCGCTGTCCTTGCGCCTGGCCTGCTTGCCGATCAGCCGGAAGTCCTTGGGGTCTTTCAACTTGACCTCGCCCGGCACGGTTTCCTGGGCGGCGGCTTCCGCCAGTTGCCCGAAACTCGCCTTGCGGCCGCTGGCCGGGTGGCTGACCACGCCGTCGCGGACGACGATCCCGCCCGCCTCGACCTGCCAGCGCTTGGCGGCAGCCGAGACCAGCATGGCCCGCCCGGCGGCGCCGGCCTTGCGCATCTGCTCCCAGGAGTTGGCCATCGCCGTGCTGCCGCCTGTCCCCTGCGCCGGCCCCCAGAACAGGTTGTTGTAGCGCTTGGCATCGGCCGGCGCGCCTTCGACGCGGACCTGCTTCCAGTCGGCGTCGAGTTCTTCGGCCAGGATGGTGGCCAGGCCGGTGTAGGTCCCCTGCCCCATCTCCAGATGCTTGGAAATGACGGTCACGCTGTTGTCGGCGCCGATGCGCAAAAAAGCATTCGGTTCGAAGATCACCGGAGCAGCCAGGCCGGCACCGGCCTTGCCCGGCCCGGCGGCCGGCAGCGTGGCGGCGATTGCCGGCAGACAGAAGCCCAGCGTCAAACCGGCGCTGCCTTGCAGGAAACGGCGGCGGCTGAGGTTTTCAATGATGATTTCGCTCATGTTCACGCTCCTCAGGCCAGCGTCTTGGCAGCTTCGTGGATGGCCGCGCGGATACGGACGTAGGTCGCGCAACGGCACAGGTTGCCGGACATCGCGTCGTCGATGTCGGCATCGGTCGGCTTGCGGTTGTGGCTGAGCAGCGCGACGGCGCTCATGATCTGGCCGGACTGGCAGTAGCCGCACTGCACGACGTCGAGCTTGCGCCAGGCCTCCTGCACCGCCTTGCCGACTTTTCCGGCATCGACCGCTTCGATGGTCGTGATCTTGCGCCCGATGGCCGACGACACCGGCGTCATGCAGGCGCGAACCGGCGCGCCATCGAGATGCACGGTGCAGGCCCCGCACAGCGCCTGGCCGCAGCCGTATTTGGTGCCGGTCAGCTGCAGCGTGTCGCGCAGCACCCAGAGCAGCGGCGTATCGGGCTCGACATCGGCCTTGACCACCTTGCCGTTAACATTCAGTTGGATCATTTGCAGGCTCCTCTAAGGGGTTGGGGTTCCGGCCATCGTCGCCGCCGGTTTATGCCTTTCAGTTTGGGCGCAGTACCGGCCAGAGCGTTAACCGGAAAATCCGTATTTATTGCCTGATCCTCCAGAATCGCATCGCCACCGCTCGTCAGCCGGCGGCAAAACCGCTAATCTGACCGGCATGGATATAGCCGCTCAGACCACCGCGCCCGCGATTGATTCCGTTGCCATGGAAACCAGCCAACTGGCCGGCCAGCGCGAGGAACTCGCCGACATCATCCGCCGCCATTGCCGCAGCGACGGCGCGCAGCCAACCGCCATCCCCGGCCTGACGCTGTTCCGCGGCTCGACCTGCGCCACTCCGACCTGCGCCGTCATGGCCTCGATCTTCGCGATGATGGCCCAGGGCGCCAAGCGCATCGTGGTCGGCGACGACGCCTACGACTACGACGCCCGGCATTACCTGATCACCTCGGTCGATCTGCCGATCTTCTCGCGCATCACCCACGCCTGCGCCACCCAACCCTACCTCGGCCTGGCGCTTAACATCGACCCGCTGAAAATCGGCGAACTGGCCGCCGCCATGCCGAGAAACCGCGCCCCGGAAGCCGTCGACTGCGGCATTGCCGTCGGCCAGCTCAGCGCCGAGATCCAGAACGCCGCACTGCGCCTCGCCCGCCTGCTCGACAGCCCGGCCGACATCCCGGTGCTCGCCCCGCTCATCGAACGCGAACTGCTCTACCGCCTGCTCACCGGCGCCCTCGGCGGACGCCTGCGCCAGGCGGTGGCCAGCGGCAGCCACAGCCACCAGATCGTGCGCACCATCGACTGGCTGAAAACCAACCTCGACCAGCCGGTCAGCATCGACCAGCTGGCCAGCCTCGCCACCATGAGCAAGTCATCGCTGCACCACCATTTCAAGGCGCTGACCACGATGACGCCGCTGCAATACCAGAAGCAGCTGCGCCTGCACGAGGCGCGCCGGCTGATGCTGCTCGCCGACCACGACGCCGCCTCGGCCGCCCACCGCGTCGGCTACGAAAGCCCCTCGCAGTTCAGCCGCGAATACCGCCGCATGTTCGGCACCCCGCCGGCCCGCGACGTGGCGCAACTGCGCGTGATCGACAGCCTTCCGGCCGAAGCGCCAGAATTTCCGGCAAATGCTACGGTCTGACCCAAAAAACAGGGAAAAATGAAATGCCAAAAATCGAGAAAACCGACGCCGAATGGCGCGCCCAGCTGGACGATGAGCAATACCGAGTCGCCCGCCGGAAAGGCACCGAACAAGCCTTCACCGGCAAATACTGGGATTGCCACGACGACGGCACCTACCGCTGCATCTGCTGCGGCGCCCCGCTCTTCCGCTCCGAGACCAAGTTCGACTCGGGCTGCGGCTGGCCGAGCTTCCACACGCCGAACGACGACAAACTGGTCGACGAGCACGTCGACCGCAGCTTCGGCATGGTCCGCACCGAAGTCACCTGCCACGACTGCGGCGCCCACCTCGGCCACGTCTTCGACGACGGCCCGGCCCCGACCGGACTCCGCTACTGCATCAACTCGGCGTCGCTGAAGCTAGAGAATGACAAGGAGTGATGGAGCCGGCGATGTTCGCCATCTGACGGCAATCGGCTAAATCTATCGTTCGCGTGCGGCCGACTGAGCTTCTTTTGCTAGCGCGACCTTAACGTCGCGTAGTCGCTTCAGTCGTACGAGCAGCCTCGCCTCAATCTGACCAGCAGCGACTAAACTGCCCATCAGGCTATTCACGGCAGCCAAACGCTGCTCAAGGTCACCGCAGCCTAGGTCGTGGGTTTGGCGCCAAAGCGCGTGCTCTTTGGATGGCAATATCGCAATATGCTCGGCATTAACAAGAACACCGGTCACGAGCTTTCCCTGCTCAGCGGTGTAGCACATGTCCTTGTGATAACTCAATCCATGCGCATGGATAACCTGTTTGGCTGCCCACAGAAACGCCGGCTTAGCGCGGGCGCCGGAAAATGTTATGTCGTCAACATAGCAGCTGAAGCGCAGTTCGTGAGTGACAGCCAGATGGTTGAGTTCATCGAACATTGGCTTCGCTGCGAAGAACGCTAATAGTTGGCTTACGCAGCTACCAGTAGGCACATGACCATTGAAGGTGGTGAGTTTCGTTAGCAGACCGGCCACATCCGGACTGCAACCCAGCGTTTCAAGATACAAGCGATACACTCGTGCCGCATCGATCGATGGATAAAACTTCTTGACGTCAATTTTGACTAGCGGAACCGGGCCGACATGAAGCTGTGCATTGGTGATATATGAACGCCCCTTAACACCCGACTGAAGGTAGTCAGGCTTCGTAATTCGCTCAAATAAGGCAAATAGCCTCCGATGGATGCGCTCCAGAATCGGTTTGGGCACCTCGACTTGCCGCGTCTTTTCGCCTTGCTGGATATTGAAGACGCGATAGTTAGATGCATTGTTGGCCAATCGCTCAAGCAGCGTCAGTTCGGTGTTGAATACCTCTTGAGCCAGTTTCTTTCTGCTGTGCATCCTATAAAGGGGGCACTGATCAAGCGGGTAGGTCTTGCGATGCTTCACTCAACTTGATCCTTGGCTTCGATCCACTGCAGCATCTTTAGCGCCTTGCTAGCTATGGCGGCTCGGACCATGTCGGAACGTGTTGGGGTGCCAACGTTCTCGGCGAAAAACAGTAACGACGAGAGTGGCATACTGAATGTTTCCGCATACTTCTGAAGCAACTCAAGCGTCGGAGACTTTTTGCCGCTTTCAAGCTCTGAGAGGTACGATTTCGAAATGCCTAGACGTTCTGCCAACTTCGTCTGGCTCATGTCGTGAAACACGCGCACTAAGCGAAGTGCCTCGTCTTGCATGACAGTTGCCTCCATAAACAACATAAAAAGTCCAAGGGTCATCTCCGAACAGTCTGTCCCACAGATACCAAATCAGCCTTGCGACCGAAACGATTAATCTCAGAACACCGGGTTGGCGAAGCCACCTCCGGGTACCGTTCAAACACGCCTGCCAACGGCTTGGGCGCTCTTGCATTTTCTCAGTCATTTCTGACTCCTTCTCAGTAACGGCTCCGCACTATTGCGAAGCCTCTCGTCTGCCACAGAGAAGAACGAGAGTGCGCTGGCAGTTTTACCCTTGGGCCCTCAACCGTTCCCGGATCTCGTCCGGGAACGGCTTCGCTACGACCACACCGACCACCGACGGGCGGCGACCGCATGTCCGCAGAGAACATCAGCTGTCTTGCGACCGCCACGAGCGCTTTCGCGCTCCGCATTTGACGAATGCTCCCTTTAGCCCAAGCATAACAACTATAAGGCAAAATAATCGCCATAAGCAACTGTTTTTCGCTAATAGCGAATTTTTTTAACGGCCAAAGAGGTCTAACGGCCAAAGGGGTCTAACGGCCAAAGGGGTCAGCTTCGACAAACTTCTTATCGCAACCTTGCCGGCTGCTCCATGGGCCAAGCGCTCAATGGTAATCCTCCTCCAGTTGATGCCGCACCGCCAGGATCGTGACTGTGTGGTCGTTGTCGATCTCGAACAACGCGACAACCCCCGAAGTGCCAAATGGAATGATCAACTCCCGCAGGAACGGGTTGTCCGAGGTCGCTTTTCGGTAGCTGAATGGCGAGAGCTCCAGCCCACGGATGCCATTTTTGATGGCCTCAAGGGCGCGGGTTGCCAGTGACCAGTCTGATGAGTCCTTGGCCAGGATGAATTCGTAAAGTCGGACCAGGTCGGCTTCGGCTTCTTCCGTAAACCGTACCTGATAGCTCACTTGCCGCCTTTGGCGGTGGCCAGCATTCGCTCCAGGCGCCCGATCACGGCGTCGGCGCTGGCGTATTTGCCGGTCTGGCGGGCCTCGTCGCGCGAACGCAGGCCGCGGGCGATGAATTCCTGCCGGACTTGACGCCGTTCGATGCCTTCACGAATGGATTGTTCGACGAAGCTGGAAAGGGTTTCGCCTTCCTGCAGAATTTGTTCGGCGGCTTGCCTTAACTCGGGCGTGACGCGCAAGGAAGGAAAGGTGGCGGTTTTCATCGGCGCTCCATGAGTTGCATATGCGATGCATTTTCGCGCGCCTATTGAATGATGGCAATGGGCAACTTACCCCAACCGTCCGATCTTGGCGCTGGCCGTCTCGATGTGCTGTTCAAGCGCGGCGATGCACGGTCCGAATCGGTTGCTGAATCCAGTTGCCGCCATTAGCCGGGCAAGGAATGCACGCGCCAGCTCCTCCGCGCGCCGCCAGGTCTCGTTGGCCACACTGGCATGAATGGTCGCCTCGGCCAGGGTGTCGGACAGCCCGCCGCCACTGCGGGGCCTGAAGGCCATGGGCGTCATGTCGTAGGCCGGGGCAAGGTCATAAGGACAGCCCTGCTCGGAAACGAATGACAGGTTCCCGTTGTGCATGTCGGCGTTGCCGATCAGGGTGCCGAAAGCCCACAAGAGATCGGCGCCGTCTGCGGCTTGTGGACGAATCTGGCCGAGCGCAGCAAGGCGGCGGGCAATGATGGGCCAGTCGCCTCGCCCAATCCCGACGAATTCGGCATCCAGCGCGGCCAGGGAGATCAGCGCCCGTCGGCCCAGGTGGCCGATGCGATCAAAACGCTCGACTTCGAGGAAGCGCTGGCCGCCGTGGTCGACTATCCGGGTCTTGGCCGCCGGAATGCCAGCTTGGCGCAGCGTTTCCAGTGCGAGGTGTTCGGCCAGCAACAGATCGCGCCAGCGTTCGGTGACGGCTCCTTCCTCCAGCTCGCTGAACTTGACGATCACTTGCCGGGGGCCATCCGGCGTCATGGCACAGTCGGTGAACTTTGGCTGCTCTCCTCCCGCTGACGATCCGGGGAGCTCCCCGCGGGCGGCTTCCAGCGCCAAGCGGGCATAGGCTTCGGCCTTCTGTTCCTCGGCGATTGGCTCCGGGACGGGCGCGGCGAGAAATCGATCCCGCGAAATGTCACCGAGCAAAAGATTCCCGACCACATCGTGGCCATGCGCCAGCAGCGCCCGCAAGGCCTGACTGTCGCTCCAATCGGTAAGGCGCTCCGGCAGCCCGAGTTCAGCCCCATGGCGAGCCGCGTACGCCCGGCCGAGATAGCCTTGGGGGCGCATGTCGAACAGCCACCACGGCAGGCCATCGCTGTAGCGGGCCACACCGTCCGCCTGAGACATGACAAACCCTTCCGGACGGACCGGAACCAAGGTACCAAGTTGCTGGATACGGCCCTCGGCATTGACCCGATAGACCTGAATGTCCGGCAATCCGCGCGTGCTGTCGCGTAGCGCGTATTGAATAGATCGCGCCGCACCGATCCGCACGATTTCGTCACCGAGTTCAGTCAAGGCGCGGGAGATTGTCGGCTGGCTGACGCCCATGGTTTCAGCGAGTTGGCGCGCCGACAGCGGCCCGCCGGATAGGCGGATGCGGACTGAATCGGCGTGCGATGGCATAGGCGTGAATTGAAAAACGAATAAATTAATGAATAGATATTATAGGTTGATTTTGGAGCCCCGAGGCTCCCTTTTCACTTCGCTGTAGCGCGGGCAGGTGACCAGATGGTCGTTGACCATCCCGGCCGCCTGCATGAAGGCGTAGCAAATCGTCGAACCGACGAATTTGAAGCCGGCTTTGGTCAAGGCCTTGCTCAAGGCATCCGATTGCGCCGTCTTGGCCGGGACTTCGGCCAGCGATGAGCGGGCGTTCTGGACCGGGGCGCCATCCACGAAGGACCATAGGTAATCGCTGAACGATAGCCCCCCGGCGGTCAGCGCCAAGTAGGCCTTGGCGTTCTGGATGGTGGCGGCAACCTTGGCGCGGTTGCGGATGATGCCGGGGTCGGCCAGCAGAGCGGCGACTTTGTCGTCGCCGTAGCGGGCGATCTGCTGCGGGTCGAAGCCGTCGAACACCTGCCGGTAGTGCGCCCGCTTCTTGAGCACGGTGGCCCAGGACAAGCCGGCCTGGGCGCCTTCAAGGACCAGCAGTTCGAACAGGGCGCGGTCGTCGCGCAGCGGGACGCCCCATTCCGTGTCGTGGTACTCGCGGTAGAGGTCGAATCCTTCGCACCAGGGGCAGCGTTCCATTGTCATGCTTTCGTCAAGAAAACACGCAGTGTAGCGGTCATCCGGCCTGGCGCAGCAGCCAGACGTGTTCGCTGGCCGGGCACTTGCCGCGCAGGCCGCCGGCGATTTCGACGCTGGCGAGCAGCGCCAGTTCGTAATGCGGGTCGTAGAGGCGGCACACTTCGTCGGCACCGACGGCGAACGGCGGGCCGTCCTGCAGGCTTTGGTCGTAGTCGTAGGCGATCAGCAGTTGCCGGGCGCGGCCGGTGATGGCGACGAGATGCTCGGCGTAGCGCTGGCGCATGTCAGCGGGCAGCGCGACTAGGGCCGCCCGGTCGTAGACGGCGTCGACCTGACCAAGCTCGCTGCCGCTCAGCTCGAAGATATCGCCGACGTAGATGTCGATATCTTCGGTGGCGAAGCGGATCAGCGGGCCGACCTGTGAAATGCTCGGCTGCAGGTCCATTTCCGCAAACAACTGCTCAACGGCGACCCGGCTCAACTCGGCGCCGACGACCCGGTAGCCGGACTGCAGCAGCCAGAGGATATCGCGCGTCTTGCCGCAGAGCGGCACGAAGACACGGCTGCCGGCCGGCAGGCACAGTGCGCCGAAGTGGTCGAGCAGCAAGGGATTGAAGTCGTCCTGGTGAAACCCGATCTCGCTCTTTTCCCATTTGGCGTGCCAAAAGCTTGCTTCCATCGTTTAACTCCGTGGTCAGTCGTTGGTCGGCTCGCCGGCCGGCGGCGAACTGCGTTCGTTCATGAAACGGCCAGGCGGCACGCCGAAGGCGCGCTTGAACATGGCCGAAAAGGCGGCCTGGCTGGCGTAGCCGAGTTCGGCGGCGACTTCGCCACAGGGGCGGCCGCGGCCGATCAGGTCGAGCGCCCGGGCCAGGCGTAGTTGCTGGCGCCAGGCACCGAAGCTCATTTTCAGTTCGCTGGCGAACAAGCGGGCCAGCGTCCGCTCGCTGGCGCCGACGCGGGCCGCCCATTCGGCCAGCGATAGCGGCGAGGCGGGATCGTCGATCAGCGCGCCGCACAGTGTCTGCAACCGGCGGTCGGTGGGCAGAGGCAGGCCGAGCGAAAGCGGCGGCGCCCGGCCGATCTCGGTCAGCAGCAGGCGGATCATCAGGTCGCGGCGCGCCTCGTCGCCCGCCTCGACCCGGCTGATCGCCTCGACCAGCGTGCGCATCAGATC
>CAIXSK010000029.1 GCA_903922075.1 uncultured beta proteobacterium
ACCGAGGTCGGGTCATTCAGGTAATTCTCGTAGAGCTCTTCGACAAACGGCGCATTTCCACCGAAATACAAGGTGCTATCGAAGAGTTGATTCATCGTAGTCATGGGCATCCCCTCTAGGGTATTTTTTTCCACTGTTACTGCGGGCTGCGGAACCACTGGATTCCACAGGTAAAAAAAGGGCGGCCTCGCGGCCGCCCAATTTTCTGATTAGCCGCGTTGGGCAAGCGGTACGACATCGCGCTTGGCAGCGCCGATGTATAGCTGACGCGGACGGCCGATCTTGTATTCCGGATCGGTCAGCATTTCTTCCCACTGCGTCATCCAGCCAACCGTACGGGCCAGCGCGAAGATACAGGTGAACATCTCGGTCGGGATACCAATGGCCTTCTGGACGATGCCAGAATAGAAGTCGACGTTCGGGTAGAGCTTCTTCTCGACGAAGTACGGATCTTCCAGGGCGATCTTTTCCAGTTCCATAGCCAGCTTGAACAGGCGATCGTTTTCCAGGCCGAGTTCACCGAGAACCTCATTGCAAACCTTGCGCATCAGCTTGGCGCGCGGGTCGAAGTTCTTGTAGACGCGGTGACCGAAGCCCATCAGCTTGAAGGAGTCGTTCTTGTCCTTGGCGCGGTTGATGTATTCGCCAACGCGGGAGACATCACCGATCTCTTCCAGCATCTGCAAGCAGGCCTCGTTGGCGCCACCGTGTGCCGGGCCCCACAGACAGGCGATACCGGCAGCGATACAGGCGTAGGGATTGGCACCGGACGAACCGGCCAGACGCACCGTCGAGGTGGAAGCGTTCTGCTCGTGATCGGCGTGCAGCGTGAAGATGGTATCCAGCGCGTTGACCAGAACCGGATTCGGCTTGTACTTCTCGCACGGATTGCCGAACATCATGCGCATGAAGTTGGCGGTGTAGTCGAGTTCGTTGTCCGGATAGATGAACGGCATGCCGGTGCTGTACTTGTAGGCCATGGCGACGATGGTCGGCATCTTGGCAACCAGACGATTGAAGCTGACCGCCCGATGTTCGGCATCGGAGAAGTCCATGGCATCGTGGTAGAAGGCCGACAGAGCGCCAACCACACCGGTCATCACGGCCATCGGGTGAGCATCGCGACGGAAGCCGGAATAGAACTTGGTCAGCTGCTCATGAACCATCGTGTGCTTCTTGATGGTGCCTTCGAAATCAGTCTTCTGCTTGGCATTCGGCAGCTCGCCGTTCTTCAGCAGATAGGTCACTTCCAGGAAATTGCAGTTCTCAGCCAGTTGCTCGATCGGATAGCCACGATAGAGAAGTTCGCCCTTGTCACCGTCGATGAAGGTGACCTTGGACTTGCAGCTGGCGGTAGAAAGAAAACCGGAGTCGTAGGTAAACAGACCGGTCTTGCCACCCAGCGTGCGAATATCGACGCAATCGTTGCCGTGCGTCGGGGACATGATCGGAAAATCGACGGGAGCCTGTCCATCGATTGTCAAAATTGCCTTGCGTTCGGTCGTCATGGTGTATTCCCTGTTCAGGTGTAAATTGTTACGGCACTGCAAAAAAGCGGTCAACGTTCCAAAGATAGAACGTAAACCTTACTCAACTCTTACGAATCTTTGCTACAAGAGGCGCAAAACGAGGATCATCGCACTCTGTCTTGCCACTGAGCAAGTACCAGAGATCGTGATCCTCCATGTCGGCCAGTTCCACAAACACCTGCTGCTCGGCATCGCTCAGCTGATCGAACCCATCATCAAGAAACCGGGTCAGCGTGATATCAAGCTCAAGCAAGGCACGACGGATACAGCGCCAGCGCAGGCGTTCGTAGTCTTGGCGTTCCATTAAACAGCGCGTCGAACCATCATGTCTTTGATCTTTCCGATGGCCTTGGTCGGATTCAGCCCCTTCGGACAGACATCAACGCAGTTCATGATGGTATGGCAGCGGAACAGGCGATACGGGTCCTCAAGGTTGTCGAGGCGCTCGTTGGTCGCCTGGTCACGCGTATCGGCGATGAAGCGATAGGCAGCCAGCAGACCGGCTGGTCCAACGAACTTGTCCGGATTCCACCAGAACGACGGGCAGGAGGTCGAGCAGCAGGCGCACAGGATGCACTCGTAGAGACCGTTCAGTTCCTCGCGATCTTCCGGCGACTGAAGACGCTCACGCTCCGGCGCCGGATCGTTGTTGATCAGGTACGGCTTGATCGAGTGGTACTGCTTGAAGAACTGGGTCATATCGACGATCAGGTCGCGGATAACCGGCAGGCCGGGCAACGGACGCAGCACGATCGGCTGCTTCAGGCTGTCGATATCGGTCAGGCAGGCCAGGCCGTTCTTGCCGTTGATGTTCATCGCGTCGGAACCGCAGACGCCTTCGCGGCAGGAACGACGATAGGAGATTGCGTCGTCCTTGGCCTTCAGCTTGGTCAGCGCGTCCAGCAGCTTGCGGTCAGTCGGTTCGAGTTCGACCGAGATGTCCTGCATGTAAGGCGCGTCGTCCTTGTCCGGATCGTAGCGATAGATACTGAATTGAACCATGCGTTTGCTCATTCTGGACTCCAATTAGTACGAGCGCGTCTTGAGGGCTACGGCCTCGACGGTCAGGGGTTGCATGTTGACCGGCTTGTAGCTGATCGAGTTATCAACCGGCGAGAACAGCGTGTGCTTCAGCCATTCCTTGTCGTTGCGACCATTCGGGAACTCGGCGGTATCCGGCGCATCGTCGCGGACGTGAGCGCCGCGCGACTCCTTGCGTGCCTCGGCGGAAATCATCGTGGCCTTGGCGACTTCGATCAGATTTTCCATTTCGAGCGCTTCGGTACGGGCCGTATTCCAGGCCATCGACTTGTCCTTGATTTCGAGCTGGCGAGCCGCCTTTTCGACTTCGAGAATCTTCTCGACACCCTGCTTCAGCATGTCGCCGAAGCGGAATACGCCAGCATGATCCTGCATGGTGCGCTGCATGGCCAGACGGGTTTCGTGCACATTGGCACCGCCCTTGCGGTTATCCAGCGCCGCGATGCGAGCCAGCGCCTTGTCGGCAACGTCCTTCGGCAGGTCGCGATGCGCCTTGCCTGCCTTGAGATCTTCCACGGCGGAATCGCCAGCCGACTTGCCGAACACCAGCAGGTCGAGCAGGGAGTTGGTGCCGAGGCGGTTGGCGCCGTGCACCGACGCACAGGCGCACTCGCCACCCGCGTAGAAACCCGGGACGACGGTGTTGGCATCGCCATTCTTGGGCACAACGACGCGACCGGAATAATGGGTCGGAATACCACCCATCTGGTAGTGGCAGGTCGGAACGACCGGCAGCGGCTCTTTCAGGCAATCGACTCCGGCAAACTGCAGACCGATTTCGTGGATACCAGGCAGGCGCTTCATGATGGTGGCGGGGTCGAGGTGGGTGATATCAAGCAGGACGTAGTCCTTGTTCACGCCACAGCCGCGGCCTTCCTTGATTTCGGTGGCCATGGCGCGGGAGACCACGTCGCGCGACGCCAGATCCTTGGCGTTCGGCGCGTAGCGCTCCATGAAACGTTCCTTGCTGCTATTACGCAGGATGCCGCCTTCGCCGCGCACGCCTTCGGTAATCAGCACGCCGGCACCGGCCACGCCGGTCGGGTGGAACTGCCAGAATTCCATGTCTTCGAGCGGGATCCCGGCACGTGCTGCCATGCCCAGGCCGTCACCGGTGTTGATGAAGGCGTTGGTCGAAGAGTAGAAGATGCGGCCAGCGCCGCCGGTCGCGAAAATGGTGGCACGAGCGTGGAAGATCACGATCTGGCCAGTTTCCATTTCCATGGCGGTCACGCCGAGGACGTGACCTTCCTCGTCGCGAATCAGGTCCAGCGCCATCCATTCGACGAAGAACTGGGTATTAGCCTTGACGTTGCGCTGGTACATGGCGTGCAGCATGGCGTGACCGGTACGGTCAGCGGCCGCGCACGAGCGACGCACCGGCTTTTCGCCGAAGTTGGACATGTGACCGCCGAACGGGCGCTGGTAGATCTTGCCATTGTCGGTACGGTCGAAAGGCATGCCGTAATGCTCGAGTTCAACCACAACTTCGTTGGCTTTTTTGCACATGAACTCGATAGCATCCTGGTCGCCGAGCCAGTCGGAACCCTTGACGGTATCGTACATGTGCCACGTCCAGTGGTCTTCCTCGGAATTTCCGAGAGAAGCTGCAACACCACCCTGAGCAGCAACGGTATGGGAACGGGTCGGGAAGACCTTGGACAGCACAGCCGTCTTCAGACCGGCTTCGGACAATTGGATCGCAGAACGCAGACCGGCGCCGCCGGCACCAACGATGACCGCATCAAACTTCAGAACAGGAATACTCACGCTTACAGCCTCCAGAGAATCGCAGCAGCCCACGCGGTGTAACCCACCAGCGCTGTTGCGGTCAGCACATGCAGAGTCAGACGCAAGCCAGTAGGCTTGACGTAGTCCATCCAGATGTCACGCACGCCGATCCAGGCGTGGTAGAACAGGCTGACGAAAAACAGGAAGGTCAGGAACTTGATGACGCCATTGGCGAACACGCCCTGCCAGGCTTCGAAGGTCGAAGGACGCACAGCCAACAGCACAGCGGCGATCAGCACGGCATAAACCGCCATGATGACGGCCGTGGCACGCTGAATGATCCAGTCCTTGAGGCCGTAATGGGCACCAACAACAGTACGGTTGATCACAGCAGCATCCCCCACAGAATCAAGGTCAGCGGAATGCTGACCGCCAGAACGACACCAGCCGACTTGCGGGCAGCGTCCTTCTCGATGCCGATGTGCAAATCCAGCAGCAGAAAACGGATACCGGCACAGAAGTGATGAACGAAAGCCCACAACAGGCCGGCAAGAATCACCTTGACCGGCAGCATCCCGGCAATCGATTTAAAGTTCGCAAAGCTTTCAGGAGATCCCAGGCTGGCACCGAAGAGCCAGAGCAATACCGGAATGCAAAGGAACAATCCGGCACCGCTGACGCGATGAAGAATCGAAACCTTGCCCGGCAAAGGCAGCCTGATTGTGGTCAAGTCCAAGTTTTTTGGACGTTTCTTGATGGACATTTCTGCCATGAACGTCATCCCTCGCGTGAAGATGCGGTTATCCGCTTTTACGTGGTTTGAAAAGAGCCGTAATTATACATTCAAAATCAGCCTGAGTATGCCGCCCCGGGCTATTTCCGAGCTAGTTCGCAAGCACTACGCGCTAGCCCAGATCGTTCCGGTAGTAGTGCTGACGGGTGCAATACAAACCCAGACGCCACTCCACCGGCTTATTGCCATACGTGTACGCCGTCCGCTCAACCAGCAGCAAGGGATCACCCTTGCCGACACCAAGCAATTCGGCGCTTTGCGAATCGGCGGCAACCGCTCTCAGATGCTCCTCGGCATGGATCATCCGAACGCCGAAATCAGTTTCGAAGAGGCTGTAGAGGGAACGTTCACCGCCACGCAAGGCTTCCAGAGTCAGGCCGCTGAACAAGTCTGCCACCAGGAATATCTGATCGAAGACCACGGGTTCGCCGTTGAAACGCAACAGACGCTTGACGTGGATTACCCGGTCGCCGGGCCGCAAACCCAAAACACTCGCGACCTCCTGGGTTGCCGCAATGGTTTCGCAGAAAAAGGGGTCGCTGACGGCCTGCATCGCCTTGCCATCGTTGGACATCAGGCGCAGGAAGCGATAGAAGGAACGCGGGTCGCTGTGCGTGGCAACAAAAGTGCCCTTGCCCTGCCGGCGGACCAGCAGATTTTCGGCCGCCATTTCGTCAATGGCCTTGCGCACCGTCCCCTGGCTAACATTGAAGCGCAACGCCAGGTCGCCCTCACTGGGAATGGCGTCACCCGGCCCCCACTCCCCCTCCTCCAGACTGCGGATCAGGAAATCCTTGATCTGGCGATAAAGAGGGCTGAAGGTCGGCGAGGCCGAGCGGGCGGCAGGACGGGAAACGTCACGGGTCATGGAGGCAAATTTCAGCACATTTCAGGCAGAGCGTCCACGAAAAGTTGTCTTATATAAGACA
>CAIXSK010000030.1 GCA_903922075.1 uncultured beta proteobacterium
CATCACCTACGCCGTCGCCCATGTCCGCCGCCGCTGGTACGCCGACGAACTGCTGCAGATCGAAATGGCCGAGGCCAAACCGCAATGAGAGCCCGCCTGCGCGACGAAGCCGAAGCCGACGATCCGCTGCTCTCGGTGATCAACCTGATCGACGTCTTTCTCGTCCTGATCGCCGCCCTGCTGCTGACCGTGGCCAGCAACCCGCTCAACCCGTATTCGAAGGACAAGATCACGGTGATCCGCAACGCCGGCCAGGCCGACATGGAGATCATCACGCGCGACGGAAAAAAGATCGAACGCTTCCGGGCCGACAGCCAGTCGACAAGCGCCGGCGCCGGCAACAAGGGCGTCCGCGCCGGCACCGCCTACCGGATGAGCGACGGCTCGCTGCTCTACGTGCCGGACTGATCGCCGCAAAGTCGGGCAACTTGCCCCGCGTTTTTGCGGCATCCTTACGGTCATTGAACCTCCGTAGCCCCGCCATGCCCGCCCAGCTCGACCTTCACCAACGTCCCCTCGACCTCAAGCGGCACCTGATCGTCCGCGTTTTCCTGTTCGCGCTCGGCGTGCTGATCCTCGGCACCGCCGTCGCGCTGATCGAAACCCGCTATCGCGTGCGCAGCGACATCCAGCGCACTGGGCAGACCATCCGCCAGTTGATCACCGACGAAGTCCAGCGCAACAGCGGCCCTTACAACCGCACGCTGGACTACATCAGCCTCGATCTCGACACCCTGCAGCCGATCGGCAACCTGCTCCACTTCTGCCTGCGGCTGACCGACCTTTACTCGCGCGACATCGGCGAGCGCTGCTTCGAGCAGCCGATCACCCTGCCCGCGCCGCTCGACGCGATCATGCGCCATGTGATCGGTGCCGACGCCATGTTCCAGGGCACGATCGGGCAATATCCGGGCATCAATGTCGGCCAGGTCACCATCACGCCCAATTACGGCAGCGAACTGATCACGCTGGGCAAGAACCTGATCAACCTGCTCGCCGTCAGCCTGACCATCCTGTTCATGAGCTTCCTGATCTACCGCCCGGTACGCAACGCGCTCGCCCCCTCGGAAGCCATGCTCCACACCCTCAAGCGCATGGAAAACGGCGACCTGCAGGCGCGCATGCCGACTTTCGCGCTGATCGAACTCGACCGTATCGGCCAGGGCTTCAACCATCTGGCCGAACGCCTGCAGGAAACCATCGGCAACCAGCAGCGCCTGGCCCGCCGGCTGCTCAACGCCCGCGAGGAAGAACGCCTGCACCTGTCGCGCGAACTGCACGACGAATTCGGCCAGTATCTGACCTCGCTGAATGCCGAAGCCAGCTTCGCCATGGAACTGGCCGACGAGGGCGTTCCCGCCCTGCGCCCCTGCGCCGAGTCGATCGGCCGCACCGTCAGCCACATGATGGAAGTCCTGCAACAGATCCTGCATCGCCTGCGGCCGCTCGGGCTGGAGGAATTCGGCCTGCGCGCCAGCCTGCAGCAACTGATCGACGAATGGAATCGCCGGGCCAAGGGCGCGATCCGCTTCCAGCTGCTGTTCGACGCAGCGCTCGACGGCCTGCCCGACAATGTCGCCGTCACCCTCTACCGCATCGTCCAGGAAAGCGTCACCAACGCCGTCCGCCACGGCCAGGCCAGCGAGGTCGATGTCTGCCTGACGGTCGATGCTGAAACCCTGCGCCTGCAGATCAGCGACAACGGGCGGGGCGGCGTCGCGCCGGAAGTCAGCAGCGAATCGCGGAAATCGGGCGGCTTCGGCCTGCTCGGCATGGAGGAACGCGTGCTGGCCCTCGGCGGCCGGCTCCGCATCCTGCCCCGCGAACCACAGGGTACGGTCATCGACGTCGTTTTGCCGGCAGGAGAGCAAGCATGATCGAACTGCTGCTGGTCGATGACCACGCCGTCGTCCGCGAAGGCTACCGGCGCCTGCTCGAACGCCGGCCCGATCTGCACGTCGCCGCCGAAGCCGGCGATGCCGAGGAAGCCCTGCAGCACCTGCGGGCCATCCCGATCGACCTGATCGTTCTCGACCTGTCGCTGCCCGGCATGGGCGGCATCGAGCTGACCCGACGCATCCTGCAACGCTTTCCCGAAGCAAAAATCCTCGCCTTCAGCATGCACCGCGACCCCTTGTTCGCATCCCAGGCCCTGCGTGCCGGCGCGCTCGGCTACGTCACCAAGAGCTCCAGCCCGGACATCCTGATCCAGGCCATCTACAAGGTTGCCCGCAACGAAAAGGTGCTCAGTCCGGACATCGCCCCCGAAATGGCGCTCAGCCTGCTCGACGGCGACAGCAACCCGGCCGACGACCTCAGTCCGCGCGAATTCGAAGTACTCCGCCTGTTGCTCGCCGGCCAGGCCGTCGAGGAAATCGCCGGCATCCTCAACATCAGCCCGAAGACCGTGCAGAACACGCACTACCAGATCAAGGCCAAGCTGGGCGTGCGCAGCGACTTCGAACTGGCCAAGCTGGCCATGAAGCTGAAGCTGGTCGATTGAATGCAGCGGTAGCCAGACTACGAAATATCGCTCCGGTTGAGGACCGTCTCGGATCACACCTGCCCACCGAGAATTGTCTCTCTGACCGCCTTCGCCTCATCGGACTACAACCGGCCAGGAGCTGCCGGCTGAAATTGCATCTGCAAAGCTGTCATTCGGGCAATGTCAGTCTAGGACATTTGTAATCACTCAACTGGGAAGCTCCCCTGCTGCCATTCGATCTACCGGACTCACTACACCGCGCCCGCCGCGATTGAGCACGTGGGTGTAAATCATCGTTGTGCTTACGTCGCTGTGCCCCAACAACTCCTGCACTGTTCGAATGTCGTAACCGCTTTCCAGCAGATGAGTAGCGAAGGAATGGCGCAAAGTATGTACTGACACCTGTTTGGTTAGCCCAGCAAGCGACACCGCCTGCTTGATAGCGCGTTGCAGGCGTTGTTCGTAAAGATGGTGACGGCGACGGATGCCACTGCGCGGATCAATCGACAAATCGGGTGCCGGCCACACCCAGAACCACGCCCATTGCGTTCCGCCATTTGGATACTTCCGATCCAGTGCATCTGGCATAAAAACTCCCGGCAAGTTGCGCTCGCGGTCTTGTGACCAGATCAAACGAGCATGCGCCAACTGCTCCTTAAGCGGTACGACGAGCGACTCCGGCAACATCACCCGCCGGTCCTTGCCACCCTTGCCGGCACGCACCACAATTTCCCGGCGCTCGAAATCAACATCCTTGACCCGCAGGCAAAGCGCCTCCATCAAACGTAGCCCTGTGCCATAAAGCAAGCGTCCGAGCAGCGCCATAGGCCCTTCCAGCGCGGCAAACAGGCGAGCCACCTCGCCTACCGAAAGCACCGTTGGCACCCGGACTCGATCCTTGGGGCGCAAAATTTCGTTCATCCACGGCAGATCGATTTCCAGTACCTCGCGATACAGAAACAACAGTGCCGACAACGCCTGCTTGTGCGTGGACGGCGCCACTCCACGCTCTGCCGCCAGCCACGACAAGAACGCAGTAACCTCTCCGGAGCCCATCTCCTTGGGGTGCTTCAATTGGTGGAACCGTATGAATCCGCGTACCCAATAGACATAAGCCTCCTCGGTACGTATGCTGTAATGCTTGTACCGAATACGCTCACGCACCTGGTCGAGCAAGCGCACCGATTTGAGCGGTGGCCTGTCGGCAGGCTTGCAGGGTTTGACGGGATATTTAGTACTGTACATAACGCCAGTATAGTCACGAAAATCTTGATGACAAGGACGATTACAGACATGCGCCGCGCCAATATAGATCTCATGTAAAAGATAAACCCTGCAAAAATGCAGTCCACTTAACGTTCTTCAACATAGAGTGCTCCAGCGCTAAACCGAAGAGCAACCGGCTAGGATAGCAAAATACTGTGTATTTATACAGCCACGAAAAACTGCTAAAGTGCGGAGCACGGTTTGAGCGACGGATAACGAAGTTATACGCA
>CAIXSK010000031.1 GCA_903922075.1 uncultured beta proteobacterium
CGGGCGACGATGCCGAAGCGGTCGCGCAGCGGGTTGGTCAGCATGCCGGCCCGGGTCGTCGCGCCGACCAGCGTGAACGGCGGCAGGTCGAGCTTGACCGAGCGGGCGGCCGGGCCTTCGCCGATCATGATGTCGATCTGGAAGTCTTCCAGCGCCGGGTAGAGGATTTCCTCGACGACCGGACTCAAACGATGGATTTCGTCGATGAACAGTACGTCGTGCGGTTCGAGATTGGTCAGGATGGCGGCCAGGTCGCCGGCCCGTTCGAGCACCGGGCCAGAAGTCTGGCGCAGGTTGACGCCCATTTCGGCGGCGACGATGTGGGCCAGCGTCGTCTTGCCCAGGCCGGGCGGGCCGAAGAGCAACACGTGGTCGAGCGATTCGTTGCGATTGCGGGCAGCCTGGATGAAGATTTCCAGCTGTTCGCGGATCTTGACCTGGCCGGTGTAGTCGGCCAGCCGCTTGGGGCGGAGCGCCCGTTCGAGCGCTTCTTCCTGGGCCGATTTGGAATTTGGGGCAATTATCCGATCGACCGTAGCATTCATCGCCGGGCTCAGTTTGTCGGTTTCGATCATGTTCGTTCCTCACGCAGCCAGCGGCGCAGCAGCATGTCGCCGAGGGCCAGCAGCACCGGCCCGAGAAAGATGCCGATGAAGCCGAAGACCAGCACGCCACCGAGCACGCCCAGCGCGATCAGCAGGATGGACAGCCCGGCGCCGCGGGCGATCAGGATGGGTTTGACGAAGTTGTCGATGCTGCTGATCACCAAGAGGCCGTACAGCCCCATGAAAATCGCCCAGCCGGTCTGCCCTTCGCTGTACAGCCAGGCGGCGGCGCCGCCCCAGATCAGCGGTGGGCCGACCGGGATCATCGACAGGAAGAAGGTGGCGAAGCCGAGCAGGATGGCGGCCGGCACACCGGCAATCAGGAAGCCAAGCATCGCCACCGTGCCCTGCGCCGCGGCGGTGCCGACGATGCCGAGCATGACGCCGACCACCGTGCCGCGCGCCTTTTCCAGCATGTTTTCGCCGAGTTCGCCGCCCAGCTTGCGGGCGCCGACGTAGAGCGCCTGGCTGATCGCCGCGCCGTCGCGGTACAAAAAGAAGGTGACGAACAGGACCAGCGCCATCTGCAGCAGGCCGTTGGCGGCAATGCCGCCGAGGGCCAGGGCGAACTGGCGGGCCGGGGCGATCAGTTGCTTGACCAGCGCGTTGAGTTCTTCGCGGTTGCCGGCGACGCGGTGCCAGGTGGTGTCGATTTCGCCGCCGATGAAGGGCAGGGCGGCCAGCCAGCCCGGCGGGTCGGCCGGCAGGCCCTGCTCGACGTAGGGCCGGACGAAGTCGATCAGCTTGTCGGCGCCGTTGGCCAGCGAACCGGCCAGGAAAACCGTCGGCAGCAGCATGACCAGAACCAGGGCCAGCGTCATCAGCGAGGCACCCAGCGTGTCGCGCCCGCCGAGCCGGGGCAGCAGTTTTTCGGCGTAGAAACGCCAGGTACTGATCCAGACCACGAAGGCAAACAGCACGGCGCCGATGAAGGGCAGCAGCACGGTGATGCAGCCGACGATCAGCAGCACCACCAGCGCAATCTGCGCCAGCCGTTTGGGATCGTTGTCTTCGATCATCAGGCTTTGGACAGCAGCTTGAGGGCCGCCCGGATGCCGTCGGAGGTACCGATATCGGCCGGCAACTGCTTCATTGCCGCCGCCGCTTCCTTCTCGTTGTAGCCAAGGGCGAGCAGGGCGTTGGCGATGTCCGATTTGGCATCGGCGACCGCAGCGCTCAACGAAATGCCGGTGGCGTCGGCCAGCTTGCCCTTCAGTTCGAGCAGCAGGCGTTCGGCAGTTTTCTTGCCGATGCCGGGAATCTTGATCAGACGGCCGAGTTCCTGCTGCGCCACGGCCGCCGCCAGATCGCCGACCGACAGGCCGGAGAGCACCGATAGCGCCGTCCGGGCGCCGATGCCGGAAACCTTCAGCAACTGGCGGAAGGCAAAGCGCTCGGCCTCGGTCAGGAAACCGTAGAGATAGTGGCCGTCCTCGCGCACCGCGAAATGGGTCAGCAGCCTAGTCTTCTCGCCGGCGGCCGGCAGGTTGTAGAAGGTGCTCATCGGCACGTCGAGCTCGTAGCCGACGCCATTCACGTCGAGCACGATCTGCGGCGGGTTCTTTTCGGCCAGGATGCCGGTCAGTCTTCCGATCATTTGCGGGCGATCTCTTTCTGGAAAAAGTACTGTATTTTCACACAGGTTCTCATCCTATCAGTCGCCCACCTTTTACGCGATACCCGGCGGTCGCCAGCGCTCCCAAGCCCTGCCCGCCGTGGGCGTGGCAAATGGCGCAGGCCAGCGCATCGGCGGCGTCGGCGGTCGGCGATCCGGGCAGGTTCAACAAGCGAACAACCATGTCCTGCACCTGCTCCTTGGCCGCCTTGCCGTGGCCGACCACCGCCTGCTTGACCTGCAGCGCCGTGTATTCTGCCACCGGCAGCCCGGCGTGAACCAGCGCACTGAGCGCCGCGCCGCGCGCCTGGCCGAGCAGCAGCGTCGATTGCGGATTGACGTTGACAAAGACCTTTTCCACCGCCGCCTGGTTCGGTTGGTAGGTCGCGATCACCTCGCTGATGCCTTTGAACAGCGTACTGATCCGCTCGGGCAGCGATTCCTTGTCGTTTGACTTGATGCAGCCGCTGGCGACGTAGAGCAGCTGGTTGCCATGCTTTTCCAGCACGCCAAACCCCGTTACGCGCAGACCGGGGTCGATGCCCAGAATTCGCGGCACACTCATTTCGCCCTCGCCACCAGATAAACGCCGCTGACGGCGACGGCCATGCCCAATGCTACGGTCAGGGTCAAATTTTCGCCAAAAACGAAAAAGGCGATCAGTGCCGTGGTCGGCGGCGTCAGGTAGAACAGGCTGGCGACATTGACCGCGCTGCCGCCGCGGATCAGCAGGTTGAGCAGGCTGATGGCGCCGATCGACAGGACCAGCACCAGCCAGCCGAGGGCGAACAGGAAATGGCCGTTCCAATCGATCCGGTAGTCCTCGAAGACGGCGACGGCCGCCGCCGTGACGATGGCCGTCGGCACGAACTGGATCACCGAGCCGCTACGCAGGTCGAACTTCGGGCAGTAGCGTTTCTGGTACAGCGTGCCGAGCGTGATGCCGAGCAGGGCGACCAGGGCCGGGATCAGCATCGGCCCCAGCGCACCGTCACCGAGCTTGCCGGAAACGACCAGGGCAATGCCGATGAAACCCAGCCCCAGCCCACCCCATTGGCGAGCGCTCACTCTTTCGCCAAGCAGCCATCCGGATAGCAAGCCGGTCAGCAGAGGCTGCATGCCGACGACCAGCGCCGTAATGCCGGCCGACAAACCGTGCTTGATGGCGACGAAAACGCCGCCGAGATAGACGGCCTGGACCAGCAGGCCGGAAACACCGATGTGCAGCCAGTCACGCGGCCGCGCCGGCCACGGCGCACGGGTCGCCAGCGCGATCGCCGTCATCAGCGCGATGACCAACCCGTAGCGGGTAAGCAGGAAGGACAGCGGCTCGGCATGAGGCAGGCCGTACTTGGCGCCGATGAAGCCGGTGCTCCACAGGAAAACGAAAAGCAGGGGGTAGATGCGTTGCATGGAGACTCAGCCCGCCAACCGGTCGTCGCACAGGCGGCGCGCTTCGAGGAAGGTTTCGAACAAGGTGCGGGCATCGCCGCTGGCCCGATGGCGGCGCAGCGCCAGGCGGATTTCGACGGCAGCGCGGGTGGCGTGCCACAGCGATTTTTCGCACTCGCTAAGCAGGTCGCGCAAATCCTTGAGTTCGAAAGTCGGCACCAGATCGGCCGCCTCGTAGAGCACGCTCAACCAGACGTAATCGTAAGCCCAGGCGTCGCAATAGATGCGCTGGCCGCGCAGGGCGCGATTGAGGGCGAGACAGACTTCGGCGGCCGGCTTGCCGTGGACATCCAGCAAGGGTCGGGCGATGCCATGCACCTTTTCGGCGCTGTCGTCCCAGTGCGTCCAGCCGGATTCCGGCCGGATCAGGGAGCAATACGACTGGCCGTCCGGCTGGTAGTAGCCGATTTCGATCGGATAACTGCCGCGCCCGAAGCCCGAGGCTTCGATGTCGATGATGACCGGCAGGGTCACGGTTAGGGCGTGTTCGACGTCAGTCGCAAGTAGCCTGGCAGGCAGCAGCGTTGGCGGCGCAGGCCTTGTCGTCGGCGATGGCGCAGGCGCCCTTGGTCCGGTAGGTGAAGTTGATACCGTTCGGGTAGCTGCAAACGAGCTTGGTCAGCTTGCCCTGGGTCGCGATCTTCATGCCCGTCGCCTTCAGCGCCTTGACCTTGGCCGGCGGCAGGTCGCAGGAGACGTAGCCGTCAAAGACACCGTCCTTCGACTCCCACAACGCGAGATTCTTCATCTGCCGGTAATCGCTGTAGCGCAGGCAGGAGTCGGTTTCCTTGGCATACACCTTGGCGTTGTCGCTGCAGAAGGCGGTGTAGGTGTGCTTCAGCTCTTCCTCGGTCGGGCAGGCGTTGACCTGCGCGGCCGACGCCAGGTCGGGGCAGGCGTACTGCGCCGCGCCAGCGGAAAAGCTGAGCAGGCCGGCGAGCAGGGCGGGGAGAAGCGAACGAAGATTCACGGACATTCCTTTGGCGGCGGCAACAAACGGAAGGCTGCGGACGGGCCGCCCGCAGCCGGGATGCTTCAGTCTTCGATGACGGCCGTGGTGTAGATCTCCTGCACGTCGTCGAGGTTTTCCAGCGCGTCGAGCAGCTTCTGCATGCGCACGCCGTCGTCGCCGGCGAAGACGTTTTCGCCTTCCGGCTTCATCGTCACTTCGCCGAATTCCGGCTTGAAACCGGCCGCGTCCAGCGCGTCCTTGACGGCCATGTAGTCGTTGGGCGCGGTCAGCACTTCGATCGAACCGTCGTCGTTGGTCGCCACGTCCTCGGCACCGGCCTCGATGGCGGCATCCATCAGTGCCGCCTCGTCGGTACCCGGGGCGAAGATCATCTGGCCACAGTGCTTGAACTGGAAAGCGACGCAACCGTCGGAACCCATGTTGCCGCCGTACTTGCTGAAAGCGTGGCGGACTTCGGCCACCGTGCGCACCTTGTTGTCGGTCAGGCAATCGACCATGATCGCCGCGCCGCCGATGCCGTAGCCTTCGTAGCGGATCTCGATGTACTCGACACCTTCCAGCTCGCCGGTGCCCTTCTTGATCGCCGTGTCGATCTTGTCCTTGGGCATGTTGACGCCCTTGGCCTTGTCGACCGCGACGCGCAGGCGCGGGTTGAAGTTGACG
>CAIXSK010000032.1 GCA_903922075.1 uncultured beta proteobacterium
CCAGCGCCGCTACGTCGAATCGCTGTCGGCCTACGCCCGGCAGTTTTTGCAGTTGATGGAGAAACCGGATGTCGACCTGATCGAGGGCCTGTCGCCCGCCATTTCCATCGAGCAGAAGGCGACCAGCCACAACCCTCGCTCGACGGTCGGCACGGTCACCGAAATCCACGATTACCTGCGCCTGCTGTTCGCCCGCGCCGGCACGCCGTATTGCCCGGACCACAACCAGCCGCTCGAGGCGCAGACGGTGTCGCAGATGGTCGATACCGTGCTCGCCCTGCCGGCCGAAACCAAGCTGATGATCCTCGCCCCGGTGGTCGCCAACCGCAAGGGCGAGCAGCTCGACCTGTTCGCCGAACTGCGTGCCCAGGGCTTCGCCCGCGTCCGGGTCGACGGCACCGTCTATGAAATCGACGCCGTGCCCAAGCTGGCCAAGACCCAGAAGCACCACGTCGATGTCGTCGTCGACCGCCTGAAGGTCCGCGACGACATGCGCCAGCGCCTGGCCGAATCCTTCGAGACGGCGCTGCGCCACGCCGAGGGCCGGGCCATCGCGCTGGAAATGGACAGCAATGTCGAGCACCTGTTCTCGGCCAAGTTCGCCTGCCCGGTCTGCTCGTATGCGCTGCAGGAACTGGAACCGCGCCTCTTTTCGTTCAACAACCCGATGGGCGCCTGCCCGAAGTGCGACGGCCTCGGGGTGATCCAGTTCTTCGACCCCAAGCGCGTCGTCACCCAGCCGACCGCCTCGCTGGCCGGCGGGGCGATTCGCGGCTGGGACAAGAAGAACCAGTTCTATTTCCAGATCATCGAATCGCTGGCCGATCACTACGGCTTCTCGGTCGATACGCCGTTCAACGAATTGCCAGAGAAATTCCGCCAGCTGATCCTCTACGGCTCGGGCAGCGAGGCGATCAATTTCCGCTACCTGAACGAAAAAGGCACCCGCTTCGACCGCAGCCACAGCTTCGAGGGGATCATCCCCAACCTGGAGCGGCGCTACCGCGGCAGCGAATCGAATGCCGTGCGCGAGGAATTGTCGAAGTACGTCAGCAGCTCGGCCTGCCCGAGCTGCGCCGGCACCCGGCTGCGCATCGAGGCGCGGCACGTGCGCGTCGGCGCCAAGACGCTGCACGAAATCAGCCGCCTGCCGCTCGGCGAGGCGCGCAACTATTTCAACTGCCTGACGCTGACTGGCGCCAAGGCGCAGGTCGCCGACAAGATCCTGAAGGAAATCACCGCTCGCCTGAGCTTCCTGATCAACGTCGGCCTCGACTACCTGTGCCTCGAACGCTCGGCCGAAACGCTGTCCGGCGGCGAGGCGCAGCGCATCCGGCTGGCCTCGCAGATCGGCTCGGGGCTGACCGGCGTCATGTACGTCCTCGACGAACCGTCGATCGGCCTGCATCAGCGCGACAACGACCGCCTGCTGCAGACGCTGAAGAACCTGCGCGACATGGGCAACACGGTTTTGGTGGTGGAACATGACGAGGATGCGATTCGCAGCGCCGACTACGTCGTCGACATCGGCCCCGGCGCCGGGGTGCATGGCGGTTCTATCGTCGCCCAGGGGACGCCGGCAGAAGTCACCGCCAACCCGCTGTCGATGACCGGCGACTACCTGTCCGGCCGCAAGTCGATTGCAGCCCCGAAAACCCGCCGACCGGTCGATCCGGACAAACAGCTGACCGTCGTCGGCGCCCACGGCAACAATCTGCGCGACGTCACGCTGGAAATCCCCGGCGGCCTGCTCACCTGCATCACCGGCGTTTCCGGCTCCGGCAAGTCGACGCTGATCAACGACACGCTGTACGCCGCGGCCGCCCGCCACCTTTACGGCTCGACGGCCGAACCGGCGCCGTACCAGGAAATCACCGGTCTCGATCTATTCGACAAGGTGATCAACGTCGACCAGGCGCCGATCGGCCGCACGCCGCGCTCCAATCCGGCGACCTACACCGGCCTGCTGACGCCGATCCGCGAACTGTTCGCCCAGGTCCCGGAATCGCGGGTCCGCGGCTACGGCCCGGGGCGCTTCAGCTTCAACGTCAAGGGCGGGCGCTGCGAAGCCTGCCAGGGCGACGGCATGATCAAGGTCGAGATGCACTTCCTGCCCGACATCTACGTGCCGTGCGACGTCTGCCACGGCAAGCGCTACAACCGCGAAACGCTGGAAGTCCAGTACAAGGGCAAGACCATCCACGACGTGCTCGGCATGACCGTCGAGCAGGCGCGCGAATTCTTCGACGCCGTGCCGGTCGTCGCCCGCAAGCTGCAGACCCTGGTCGATGTCGGTCTCAGCTACATCACACTGGGCCAGAGCGCCACCACGCTGTCCGGCGGCGAGGCGCAGCGCGTCAAGCTGGCCCTCGAACTGTCCAAGCGCGACACCGGCCGCACCCTGTACATCCTCGACGAACCGACCACCGGCCTGCATTTCCAGGACATCGAGATGCTGCTCAGCGTGCTGCAGCGGCTGGCTGCCAACGGCAACACCATC
>CAIXSK010000033.1 GCA_903922075.1 uncultured beta proteobacterium
CCTGCGCGACCGCGATATCGCCAACATGGGCTTTGCCGAAGCGGTCGATTGCCCGGTCATCCTGATCGCCGACATCGACCGTGGCGGCGTGTTCGCCCATCTGGTCGGCACGCTGGAGTTGCTGTCGGCGTCCGAGCAGAACCGGGTGGTCGGCTTCGTGATCAACCGCTTCCGTGGCGACATCGGCCTGCTCGACCCCGGCCTCGACTGGCTGGAACAGCGTACCGGCAAGCCGGTGCTCGGCGTGCTGCCCTACCTGCACGGCCTGCTGCTCGATGCCGAGGATGCGATCGCCAATGCTACGGTCGAAGGCAAAAAACAGCCAAAATTGAAAATCATTGCGCCGGCCTACCCGCGCGTTTCCAACCACAACGACCTCGACCCGCTGCGCCTGCACCCGGACGTCGATTTTCGCTGGATCGGCCCGGGCGAAGCGCCACCCGCCGCCGATCTGATCGTCCTGCCCGGCTCCAAGGCGGTGCGCGCCGATCTCGACTGGCTGCGCGAGCAAGGCTGGGCGACGGCCATCCAGAAACACCTGCGCTACGGCGGCAAGCTGATCGGCGTGTGCGGCGGCTACCAGATGCTCGGGCGGACGATCGCCGACCCGCTCGGCCTGGAGGGCAGCGCCGGGACGACGCCGGGGCTGGGGGTGCTGGCTGTCGAGACGACGCTGGAAACGCAGAAGCAACTCAGGAATGTCAGCGGTCACTTGTCGTTGCCGGGCAATCCAGTCATGACCGGCTATGAAATCCACCTCGGCGTGACCCGCGGCGAAGATCTCGCCCGAAGCGCCGTTGAACTGGCCGATGGCCGCCGCGACGGCGCCATTTCAGCCGATGATCAAATTTTTGCCACCTACTGTCACGGCGTCTTCGATCATCCGCAGGCGCTGACCGCGCTGCTCGCCTGGGCCGGCGTGACCGAAAGCGCCCCGGTGGACCTGGCCGCCCGCCGTGAAGCCGATCTCGACCGCCTGGCCGATGCGGTCGAGGCGGCGCTCGACTGGGAGCAGCTAGCTGCCCTGCTCCCGCCCGGCTAGGTGGCCGGGGCGGCTGGCGCCGCCTCCTGGTGGATGCGGCGCAGCGCCACCTGCTTCTGGATGTTGCGGAAATCCATTTCTCGCCCGTTCAGCGCGTACTGGGTGCGCAGCGCCCCGAAGACCTTCTTGGCATCGCTGCCCGACATCAGGAACTCGGCATGGCGGTCGGCCAGTTCGTGGTCGCCGATCGACAGCGCGGCACGCAGCACGTCGATGCGCGTCGTCGGGTCGAGGTCGGTTTCGAGCAGCGCCGGACGCAGGCCGGCAAAGCGGGCCTTGCCCTTTTCCGGCGAGCAGATGGCGAGCAGCGCGGCGAATCCCGCCTGCTCGTCCAGCGTCATCGCCTGTACCTCGGCATCGCGCATGGTGAGCAGCACCTTTTCGCCGGAAATCCTGTCGTTGGCGTCGACATGGCTGCGCGCCATGGCCAGTCTGTCCTTGGCAGCAATGGCCCCGGGCATGGTGTCGTTGGCAATGATGTCGGCCATCGCGGTGCGGGCCGTCTCGACGTCGCCGTTCAAGGTCGCGGCCTCGGCCAGCAAACGCTTGCGCAGATAGTTGCGCGGCGTCTTCTTGGCGATCTCGTCGAGTATCTGCTGCGCTTCGGCGTGTTCGCCCTGGGCCATGCAGATATTGGCCTTCAGATCCGAGGCATCGAAGAAATGCGGGGTGGAAGCGACCACCCGGTCGATTTCCTGGCGCGCCTCGGTCAGCCGGTTCTGCCGCTGCAGCGAGCGGGCGACGCCGGCCCGGGCCCAGGGAAACTCGTAGTCTTCCAGAATACCCCGGTAGGCCTTTTCGGCCGCCTGGGCATCGCCGCTTTTCAATAGCACCTCGGCCTGTTGGCGGAGGATCTCGAAGCGATAGGGCCGGCCGGCCTCGCTACTGCGCTGCGCCTCGAGGATGGCCAGGGCCTTGGTGAATTCCTGCTTGCGCTTTTCCCGGTAGTAGGTGGCAAAGAAGGATTTTTTGGCCATGATGCGGTCCAGCCGCATGACCAGCTTGTCCGGCGAAAATGGCTTGATGATGTAGTCGTCGGGAACCAGTTCGACGGCCGAGACCACCTGCTCGTAGGACTGCTCGCCGGTGACCATCATGAAAATGGTTTCGTCGGGCAGCAGGTTGAAACGGCGCAATTCTTCCAGCAATTGCTGGCCGGAACGCCCGTCGCCGAGCATGTAGTCGCAGAGAATGATGTCCGGCGAGTTGTTGCGGATGCGGTAGATCGCGTCCTGGTAATTGGAGCCGAACTCGACCGAGAAGGCGCCGATGGTCTGGGCGATGGTGCGCAGCGCATCGCGCGCCTGCGGCTGGTCGTCGATGACGAGAAAGCGCTTCTTGCTGTAATCGCTCATGGCAGGCGCAGCTCGAATCGGGCGCCGCCCAGGCTGGCGTCGTTGCTCAGGTGGAGGCTGCCGCTGCGTCCCTTGCGGACATGCAATGCCGCCAGACGGTGGGCGACCATCAGGCCGGTGCCGTAGGCCGGCGGCAGGGTCGGAAAGCCCGGGCCGTCATCCTCGATGCGGATGACCAGCCAGCCATTCTCAACCGCGGCCTGCAGATGAACCTTGCTGCGGGCGTAACGGCCGGCATTCTGGATGGCGTTGTTGAGCATGTCGGCGACCAGGTCGCGATCAAGCAGCCATTCGTCGATCACCTGGCAATCCATGGTCAGCGCGATATTGGCCACCGCCAGATGACGTTGCTGGGCCATGCTCACCTCGTCGCACAGATCGCCGACGATGACCGGCGTGACGGCCGGCGTGGCGTCCTCACGCAGCACCTGGTAGGCGGCCAGCGTCCGCGACAGGCGGTTGGCGGCCGCTTCGATGGCGTAGCGCGCCTCGCCCATGGCGATGCCATGCTCGGCCTCAAGGGCGGCAATGATCGACTCGGCGACGAAAAGTTGATTCTTGGCGTCGTGCACGCCCGATGCCAGGATATCCAGCAACTGATGCATTTCCTGTTCCCCTCCAACGACATCTGTTGTGTCTTCAGCGGCAAGCATACCGCTGTTTACAGGGAAACACGCACTCCCGCGCAATCAGGCCAGGGTGGGGCTGCCCTTCAGCGACAGCGGCAGTCCGGCGGCGACCAGCGTCACCTGCGTGCAGACCGCGGCGACGCGCTGGTTCAAGCGGCCTTGCTCGTCGGCGAACAGGCGCGAGACCGGATGCATCGGCACGATGCCCCAGCCGACTTCGTTGGAAACCAGGATGATGCGGCCGGGCAATTGCGGCAGCGTGTCGACCAGCGCCGTCGTTTCGTCGCGCAGCAGCGGGCAGGCGATGGCCTCGCCGGCCTCGGCCTGGCGCGCGGCGTCGCCGGCGAAAATCAGGTTGGACAGCCAGAGGGTTAGGCAATCGACCAGCAGGCAGGTGTCCGGCGCCGCGAGTTGGCGCAGGCGCTCGGCCAGATGCAGCGTCTCGACCACGCAACCCCAGTCGGCCGGGCGGCGGGCGCGGTGATGGGCGATGCGGCGGGCCATCTCGTCGTCGCGCACCTCGGCCGTGGCGAGATAGACAACCTTGAGGCCGGAGTCGCGGGCGCGGCTTTCGGCCAGCAGGCTTTTGCCCGAGCGCGCGCCGCCGATGATCAGTTCGTTCATGGCCGGCATTCTGGGTGAAGGCAGGCGGGTCGGCAACCGCTATAATTTTCGCTTCGACAATACGGAACCCGGTGCCGAGATTTTCTCCATTCCGGGGCGGGCCCGCCGCTGTAATCGGGGACCAACGCCGCAACAAGCCACTGCCAACGGGAGACAGACCGGGCGGGAAGGCGCGGCTCAGGGACGATCCGAAAGCCAGAAGACGTGTCGAAATTCATTGAGGCCTATGGACAGGGCTTCGCGGCAGCGTTCGGAAAAACGCTGCCGCGAGGCCTTTTTGCTTTTGGAGAATCGGATGCATTCGTTTGAAATCGCGGCCCCGGATCGCGGCCTGGAAAACGCCCTGAGAAACAAGGTCGACCGCAAGACCAAGCCGCTTGGCGCACTAGGCCAGCTGGAAAGCCTCGCCGTGCAGATCGGCCTGATCCAGCAGTCGCTGGCGCCGCAACTGAGCAACCCGCAGATGCTGGTCTTCGCCGGCGATCACGGCGCCGCCAAGGCCGGCGTCTCGGTCTACCCGCAGGACGTGACCTGGCAGATGGTCGAGAATTTCCTGGCCGGCGGCGCGGCGATCAACGTCTTCGCCCGTCAGAACGGCCTTGGTCTGTCGGTGGTCGACGCCGGCGTAGCCCACGATTTCGGCGACGAGCGCGACGGCCTGATCGACCTGAAGATCGCGCATGGCACGGCCAATTACCTCGAGCAACCGGCGATGAGCGTCGCCCAGTGCGCCCAGGCCATCGAGCAGGGTGCCGGTGTCGTCCTCGGCTTGGCCGCCGCTGGCTGCAACGTCGTCGGCTTCGGCGAAATGGGCATCGGCAACACCGCCTCGGCCTCGCTGATCACGCACTGCCTGAGCGGCGCGCCGCTGGCCGAATGCGTCGGTCGCGGCACCGGGCTGGATGATGCCGGCCTGGCCCGCAAGGAGGCGCTGCTCGCCCGTGCCTTGAGCCGCTACCGGGCGGCCGGCGGCGAGGATGATGCCTTTGCCGTGCTCGCCGAGTTCGGCGGCTTCGAAATCGCCACCATGGTCGGCGCCATGCTCGCCGCCGCCGAGGCGAAGATGGTCCTGTTGATCGACGGTTTCATCGTCGGTGCCGCGGCCCTGGTCGCCAGCAAGCTGGCGCCGGAACTGCTCGACTATTGCGTCTTCTGCCATCGTTCGGCCGAAGCCGGCCACGCCGCCCAGCTGCGGGCGATGCAGGCCGAGCCGCTGCTTGACCTCGGCCTGCGCCTGGGCGAAGGCACCGGTGCCGCGCTGGCCTACCCGCTGCTCCAGGCCGCGGTCAACTTCCTGAACGAGATGGCCAGCTTCGAATCGGCCGGCGTTTCTGACCAGACATGATTCGCCGCGAACTGGACTATTTCTTCGGTGCCGTCCGCTTCTTCACGCGGCTGCCGGTACCGGCCTGGGTCGGTCACTCGGCCGCGGCGCTGAACCGTTCGGCCCGTTATTTCCCGGCCGTCGGCCTGCTGGTCGGCGGCATCGGCGCGCTGGTCTATCTGGCCGCCTTGCAGCTCTGGCCGCCGTCGGTCGCCGTGCTGCTGTCGATGGCGGCGACCATCTACGCCACCGGCGCCTTCCACGAAGACGGGCTGGCCGACACCGTCGATGGCCTGGGCGGCGGCTGGGACAAGCTGCGCATCCTTGAGATCATGAAGGACTCGCGGGTCGGCAGCTATGGGGTGATCGCCATGGGGCTGGCGCTGCTTGGCAAATTCGCGCTGCTTTCGGCAATGGACGCGATGCTGCTCCCCTTCGCGCTGCTCGCCGGTCATGCCGCCTCACGCTTCTGCTCGACGGCGCTGCTGGCAAGCATGGATTATGTCCGCGAAGACCTGCTGGCCAAGGCCAAGCCGTTGGCCACCCGCCTGACGGCCGGCGAAATGCTGGTCGCGCTGGCTTTCGTTCTGGTCTCTCTGGCCTTCTTGCCGATTTCCAAGGCCGCTGTCGGCTGTGTTCTGGCCATCCTCGCCACGCTCTGGCTGGCCGCCAAGTTCCGGCGCTGGCTCGGCGGCTACACCGGCGACTGCCTGGGGGCCACCCAGCAAGTCAGCGAGATCGCTTTCTATCTTGGCCTGCTGGCCGATTGGTCGTAGCCTATCAGCCGCCATATCGATACGATTGTTGTCATATTTATTGATAATTGTCATTTAATCGCTTGTTTGTTAAAAACGATAATATGCATTAAATTTCGGAATTAATCGGCTGGGAACGGCAGGGTCAGCGGGGTGCTCTGCTGACGATGTCCCGGTCAAACGAGCGTGGGGTGCCATGAAAAATACAGAGAAGGCCGGTGCGTTTGACGGCAACTATTTCGAGCGGCGCAAGCGGCCGGTCGGTCGCCTGCTCTTCTGGCTGAGGAGCCTGTTCATCCAGGAAGTGCCGCCTGGCATGGCGCACTGCGAATTCGGTTGCCGCAAGCTCGAATGCAGCCAGGAGCGGTGGGAGACCTGCCAGAATCGTCTCGACGCAGCGAAGCGATAAGTCTGCGCTGCCGGAAAATGCCCTGATCCCGGAAAAGTTCACCGCCGGCCGGGCATCGTTGGGCGGAGAACAGGCGGGATTGGCCGTATGATGGCGGCGCCGCCCCGCTCGGGGCTTTCGAAACCTGCCGTTTCGCCGTCATGATCCTGCACTTGATCCGTCATCCGGAGCCATCGATCGAGCCGGGTATTTGCTACGGTCGCCTCGATATTTTGGCCAAAAACGTAAAAACTGCGGCCGAGCGCCTGCGCGCCGAATTGCCGCCGGATCTACCGGTCTGGAGCAGTCCGCTGCGCCGTTGCCGCGAACTGGCCGAGCTGCTGCATCCGGCGCCGGTGTTCGACCGGCGCCTGGCCGAAATGGATTTTGGCCGGTGGGAAGGCTGCCCCTGGGATTCGATACCGCGCGCCGAACTGGATGCCTGGGCCGCCGATATCGCCGGCTACGCCCCGCCGGGCGGCGAGTCGCCGCGCCAGTTGCAGCGCCGGGCGCTGGAATTCGCCAGCGAACTGACGGTGCCCGAGGCAGTGCTGGTGACCCATGCCGGGGTGATCCGGCTACTTCTGGCAGCCCACTTAAATCTGCCGGTCGACCGATGGCTGGAGCAGCCGGTGGCTTACGCCGCCCGCGTCGTCCTCGACCTTGGTCGCCCCGGAAGCGGCGACGTATAATCAGCGCCCCGTCTCCGGCCAAATTCCAGTGACCCCGCTACCCGCCAATCCGACCAGTCGCCAGATCTATTTCCGCATGCTCGGCTACGTCCGGCCGTACTGGAAGATGCTGGCGCTCGGGCTCGGGCTGAGCGCCCTGTCGGCTGCGATGGAACCGCTGCTGCCGGCGCTGATGAAGGCCCTGCTCGACAACGGATTTGCCCCCAAGGGCGACGGTTCGCTGACCGACAGCCTGCTGCACGAATCGCCCTGGGTCGTCCCGGCCTTCATCATCGGCATCATGACCCTGCGCGGTATCGTCACCTTCTGCGCCAGCTACTCGATGTCCTGGGTGCAGATTCGCCTGCTTAACGCCATTCGCCGCCAGATGTTCGAACACCTGGCACGACTGCCGATGGCTTTTTTTGAAGCCAATCCGTCGGCACGGACGATCACCCGGGTGACCAACGACGTCAACGCCATCGGCACCGCCTCGACGACGGCCGGCGTGATCATCATCCGCGAAACGCTGACCATCATCTGCCTGCTCGCCTGGCTGCTCTACCTGAACTGGCAATTGACGCTGGTCACCCTGGCCGTCGGACCATTCATCTCCCTGGTGTCGCGCCGGCTCGGCCAGCGTTTGCGCGCCATGAGCCGGTCCACCCAGGTCGGCATGGGGGCGATGACACAAAAACTGCAGGAAGCCATCCACTGCCAGAAGGTGCTCAAGGTCTTCGGTGGCGAAGAGCAGGAAATCCAGCGTTTTTCCCGGGTCAATGACACCATGCGCGGTTATGCGACGCGCGCTTCGGTCGCCTCGGCGGCGAACACCCCGCTGGTCTACTTCTTCGTCTCGCTGTCGATCGCCGCCGTCGTCTACATGGCGCTGGTCCAGGCGATGCAGGGCGCGACGACGGTGGGCAGCTTCGTCTCCTTCATCATCGGCATGCTGATGCTGCTGTCGCCGCTGAAAATGCTGTCCAACGTCAACGCCCAGCTGCAGAATGGACTAGCCGCCGCCGAAAGTGTTTTTCATCTGCTCGACACGCCGCTCGAGGCCGACCCGGGGACGCAAACGATCGCTCGGGCCCGCGGCGGGATCGATTTCGAAACAGTCGATTTCCGCTACCCCGGAGGGGAAAGCGACGCGCTGCACGATATCAACCTGCACGTCGAACCCGGTCAGACGGTCGCCCTGGTCGGCACCTCGGGGGGCGGCAAGACGACGCTGGCCAGCCTGCTGCCGCGTTTCCATACCCCGACGCGCGGTTGCATCCGGATCGACGGCATCGACATCCAGGACCTGACGCTGGCCAGCCTGCGCGCCCAGATCGCCATCGTCTCGCAGGAAACCCTGCTCTTCAACGACACCGTCGCCGCCAATATCGCCTACGGATCGACCGCCGCTGCTTCGCAGGAGGCCATCGAAGCGGCCGCTGCCGCGGCCAACGCACTCGGTTTCATCCGCGCCCTGCCGGACGGTTTTGCCACGGTGATCGGCGAGAATGGCAGCCGGCTGTCCGGTGGCCAGCGCCAGCGCCTGGCGATCGCCCGCGCCATCCTGAAAGATGCACCGATCCTGATCCTCGACGAGGCCACCTCGGCCCTCGACAACGAGTCCGAACGCCTGGTCCAGGATGCCATCGAGCACCTGATGCGCAACCGGACGACGCTGGTCATCGCACATCGCCTGTCGACCATCCAGCACGCCGACCTGATCGTCGTCATGCAGCAGGGCCGGGTGGTCGAATCGGGTACCCACTCGACGTTGCTTGCCGCCAACGGCGCCTATAGCCGCCTGCACAGCACGCAGGGGCTGACAGGCTAGCCCCCGGACTGGCTAGTGCGCCGCTTCCCAGTTCGGCCCGACGCCGACCTCGACGACCAGCGGCACCTTCAGTTCGGCGACCTGGCTCATCAGCCGGGGCAGGTGGGTGCGCACGGCGACCAGTTCGTCGTCCGGCACTTCGAGCAGCAGTTCGTCGTGCACCTGAAGCACCAGCTTCGATTTCATTGCCGATTTTTCCAGCCAGTCCTGCACGGCGATCATCGCCAGCTTGATCAGGTCGGCCGCCGTGCCCTGCATCGGCGCGTTGATCGCCGCCCGTTCGGCGCCCTGGCGGCGGTTGCCGTTGCTCGAACGGATATCGGGGAACCACAGCCGGCGGCCGAAGGCGGTTTCGACGTAGCCGTGCTGGCGGGCCGTTTCGCGGGCTTCTTCCATGTAGCGGGCGACGCCCGGGTAGCGGGCGAAATAGCGGTCGATGTAGGTCTGCGCCGCGCTGCGTTCCAGGCCGAGCTGGCGGGCCAGGCCGAAGGCGCTCATGCCGTAGATCAGGCCGAAGTTGATGCTCTTGGCGACGCGGCGCTGGTCGGGGCCGACCTCGAGCGGGGTGACGCCGAAGATCTCGCTGGCCGTTGCCCGGTGCACGTCCTCGCCATGGGCAAAGGCGTCACGCAGGCGCTCGTCGCCCGACAGGTGAGCCATGATGCGCAGCTCGATCTGCGAATAGTCGGCCGAGACGATGCTGCTGCCCGGCGGGGCGATGAAGGCGGTGCGGATCTTGCGGCCTTCCTCGCTACGTACCGGGATGTTCTGCAAATTGGGGTCGCTCGACGCCAGTCGGCCGGTGGCGACGGCGGCCTGGGCAAAACTGGTATGGACGCGGCCGGTCTGCGCATTGACCATGCGCGGCAGCTTGTCGGTGTAGGTGCCCTTCAGTTTGGACAGGCTGCGGTGTTCAAGCAGCAGCTTGGGCAGCGGGTAGTCCAGCGCCAGTTCGGAGAGCACTTCCTCATCGGTCGATGGGCCGCCGGACGGGGTTTTTTTCTTGACCGGCAGACCCTGCTTTTCGAACAGGATATCGGCCAGCTGCTTCGGCGAGGCGAGGTTGAACGGCTGGCCAGCCAACTCGTAGGCCTGGGCTTCGAGGGCCATGATCTTGCGGCCCATTTCGTGGCTCTGGCGAGCCAGCACGGCGGCGTCGACCAGGATGCCGTTGCGCTCGATCTGCCAGATGACCTGGCGGACCGGCATTTCGATGTCGTGGTAGATACGGCTCAGACCGGGTTCGCCGGCAAACTGCGGGTGCAGCACGTCGTGCACGCGCAGCGTGACGTCGGAATCTTCGGCCGAGTAGATGGCGGCGCGCTCGATATCGACCTGGTCGAAGGAAATCTGCTTGGCGCCCTTGCCGCACAGGTCCTCGTAGGCGATAGTGGCCAGCCCCAAATGGCGGCTGCACAGCTGGCCGAGGTCGTGGCCCTTGTCGGACTCGATCACGTAGCTTTGCAGCATGGTGTCGTGGGCAATGCCGGAAAGCTGAATGCCGTGGTTGGCGAAGACGTGCTGGTCGTACTTGGCGTTCTGCAGCACTTTTTTCCGGGCGGCGTTCTCCAGCCAGGGTTTCAGCCGGGCCAGCACCTCCTCGCTCGGCAACTGGTCGGCGACGCCGGGGGCGGTGTGGGCGAGCGGGATGTAGCAGGCTTCGCCGGGTGCGACCGACAGCGAGATGCCGACGATGCGGGCGGCAAAAGAATCGAGGCTGGTTGTCTCGGTATCCAGTGCGGTCAGTTCGGCCACCTCGACTTTAGCCAGCCAGGCATCGAACTGTGGCCAGGTGAAGACGGTTTCGTACTTGACCTCGACCGGCTTGGCCGGCGCCAGTGGTTTTTCGGTCAAGCCTTCGCGGGCGGGAACGGCAGCGGCCGCTTCCGGGCCGTCGATTTCGCCCAGCCAGGTGCGGAACTGGTAGCGGGTATAGAGCTCGCGCAGGGTAGCCGTGTCGCGCGGGGTGGTGGTCAGGGAGCTCGGTGCGGGCAGGTTGGAGAGATCGCAGGCGACGGTGACCAGCTTTTTGCCGAGCGGCAGGAAACCGAGGTGGTCGCGCAGGTTCTGGCCGACCACGCCGCCGATTTCATCGGCATGGGCGACGATGCCGTCGAGCGAACCGTATTGCGCCAGCCACTTCAGCGCCGTCTTCGGGCCGCACTTGGGAACCCCCGGTACGCCGTCGACGGTGTCGCCGACCAGTGCCAGGTAATCGACGATCATCGACGGCGGCACGCCGAACTTGGCCTCGACGCCGGCTTTGTCGAGCAGC
>CAIXSK010000034.1 GCA_903922075.1 uncultured beta proteobacterium
CGGCGAAGGCCATATTCCCCTGGCTTGCACGCCGGAGCCGGGCTCCGCTGCACCGGTGACCGGTGGTCTCGACGACTGCGAAACCGAGTTCGGCCACCACATGCAGGTCACCCGCGTCTGGGAGGCGCCGCGCGTCACCAAGCCCTACACCGACGCGCAGTGGGTCGAGATCGAGGGCCTAGGTCACCGGATCGACGAAAAGCTGCTGGAAATGGATGTGCGCCTGACCCAGGGCGGCGAGCCGACCTTCGTTGCCGCCGAAGACCCGGAGGGCGCCGAATGGAACACCGCCGCACTCGGCCCGACCAAGCGCCTGTACGCGGCCGAACTGTTCCATCGTCTGCGCGAGAAATACGCCCCCAACGGCCTGATGCACTTCGGCCAGGGCAAGTGGTATCCCGGCGAGCAACTCCCGCGCTGGTCGCTGAACTGCTTCTGGCGCAAGGATGGCGAGCCGATCTGGAATTCGCCGGCGCTCTACGCCAATGAAAAAATCAACTACGGCGCGACCAGCGAGCAGGCCGAACGCTTCCTCAAACGGGTCGCCGAACGCCTCGGCGTGACCGGCGACCACGTCTTCCCGGCTTTCGAGGATGCCTACTACTACCTGTGGCGCGAGCGCCGCCTGCCGGGCAATGTCGATCCCTTCGACTCGCGCGTCGATGACCCCCTCGAACGCGCCCGGCTGATGAAGGTCTTCACGCAGGGCCTGACCTACACCGTCGGCCACGTGCTGCCGATCATGAAGAACACCCGCAACGAATGGCAGACTGGCCCCTGGTTCCTGCGCGCCGAGCGTTGCTACCTGTTCCCTGGCGATTCGGCGATGGGCTACCGCCTGCCGATCGACTCGCAACCGTGGACCGCGGCCAGCGACTACCCTTACGTCAATGAGCCCGACGCCGAGACGGCGACCGATCCGCTGGCCAGCTACGCCGCGCTGCGCGGCCGGGTTTCCGGCCAGGCGGCGGTGCGCATGCAGCTGCGTCCGTCCGGTTCCGCCGGGGGGCGTGCGGCCGAAGGCAAGGGCAGGGCCTGGGAAAAGCCGACCGACACCGTGCCCGGCTCCAAGGAATCGGCTGGCTGGATCACCCGCCTGGCGATGTGCGCCGAGCCGCGCGACGGCAAGCTCTACATCTTCATGCCGCCGGCCAACACGCTCGACGACTACCTGGAAATCGTCGCCGCCGTCGAGGCGACGGCCGAGGAAATGAACCTGCCGGTCATCATGGAAGGCTATACGCCGCCGTCCGACCCGCGCCTGACACATTTCAGCGTGACGCCCGATCCGGGCGTCATCGAGGTCAACGTCCATCCGGCGCGCAGTTGGGATCAACTGGTCGACCAGACGACCCACCTCTACGAGTCGGCTTACTATTCGCGCCTGACCACCGAAAAGTTCATGGTCGACGGCCGCCACACCGGCACCGGCGGCGGCAACCACTTCGTGCTCGGCGGCGCGACGCCGAACGACTCGCCCTTCCTCCGCCGGCCGGACCTGTTGAAGAGCCTGATCGCCTACTGGCACAACCACCCCAGCCTGTCCTACCTGTTCTCCGGCCTGTTCATCGGGCCGACCAGCCAGGCGCCGCGCGTCGACGAGGCGCGCAACGACAGCCTCTACGAACTGGAAATCGCCTTCAAGCAGATTCCCCTGCCCGGCGCCGGGTTGGCAAATTCGGTGCCGCCCTGGCTGGTCGACCGCATCCTGCGCAACCTGCTGATCGACGTCACCGGCAACACGCACCGCTCCGAGTTCTGCATCGACAAGCTGTACTCGCCGGACGGCCCGACCGGGCGGCTCGGCCTGCTCGAACTGCGCGCCTTCGAAATGCCGCCGCACGCCCGCATGTCGCTGACCCAGCAACTGCTGCTGCGCGCCCTGATCGCCCGTTTCTGGGAAGAACCCTACGCGCCGGCCCGGCTGGCCCGCTGGGGCACCGAACTGCACGACCGCTTCATGCTGCCGCACTACGTCGAGCAGGATTTCCGCGATGTCA
>CAIXSK010000035.1 GCA_903922075.1 uncultured beta proteobacterium
ATGCGGCGCAGGACGACTGCCACGCGACCGTCGAATTCGTCGCCCGCTACCGCATCGCCGGCCGCGGCCACCGCCTGCACGAACTGAGCCGTTTCGTCCGCGAAGACGGCCGCTGGTACTACGTCGACGGCGACATGCTGGCCTGAACGGCCGGGAAAATTTCAATTTTGGCCAAAATTTCGGGCCGACCGTAGCATTGGGTTGCCGCAGCGAGGGTGAGAACTCGTTGGAGAGTTTTGCTGAGCTTATCCACCACGAAAATATCCCAGTAACTGACGATCCGATATCGGTTCCTGACGCAGCGTCCCGAAGAAATAAAACCCCGATGCCGAATCGTAAGCACTTTCATTCGAGCACGAGATTTTATCGAGCCAGCGAAATGGAAGGGTGGAGACGAGGCCGGCAAGTTTCAGCCACTTTTTGAGGCTCGGCTTATCCGAGAAGGATGCCAGCGCGTAGCGAAGTATCTGTCCGGCGCTGGTTCCGGGGCCAGCCGATATTCCGCTACAGATTTCCTCGAAATACCGGAACAGCCGTCGGTGGCCCAAATAGGTGAATCGTGTGAAATCGTAGGCGCCCATATGAACCGGCTGCATGAATGGAGTCTCGGCATATACGTAGCCGCCGGGCCGGAGAATTCGCATGATCTCGTCAACGCAGCGGTAGGGGGAGGCCACATGTTCGAGAACCGCTACTGCGATACAGGCATCGAAACTCCGGTCGGGGAACGGCAGATCATGGGCATCGGCGATGCAGTGAACATGGGCGCCAAAAGCGACATCGGTGTAGGTCGCGTTGCCTTGAATGGATGTGTCGCCGGAGCCGATGACGAGTATTTCGGCGCCCGGCATTGACGAGAGAATTTTCTCGACAGCGTCATTGACGCTGAATTCCTTCTCTGGGGCTGACTCACTCAAATAACACATGACCCGTCGATAGATTTTCCTTAAACCCGTTTTATTGTCCAGACTCCCGGCGTATGAACTGGCTCCCCCGTAGGCATGCTCGGTCAGGTAATCGGAAGTCAGGAAAACGCTGTTTGCTTCGTTGATAAGTATGGGGATGCCGTGGGCCTCGGGGAACTCCCTGTTGCATGAAGGACAGAACAGGCCGTCGACAAAAGCAGTTTTGTGAACGGGGCAAGCGAAAGTTCTCTTTGATGCTTGGTTCATGGGGCTCTGCCTTCCTTCAAGATGAATTTGGCGAATGGCGCGGTGTTACTGAGACCCGGATTCAGAAGCGTCCCGAGTGTTGGCTTCCCGCGACCAGAATCGTTATTCCTCTAGCCGTCAAATGACTATAGCATTCGCTGGCGGGTGTGATAACTGAATCTATGGCCAGGCAGAAAAGCGACGCGCCAATCCCCCCAAGCTTCGCAAATCTTCACACGCCATTCACGCCGATGGTCTAGCATGAGTATTCCAATCTCATCGGAGCAGTAATCATGGGTCTTCTCGATTCCGTCGTCGGCGCACTGGCTGGCGGGCAAAGTGGCGGCAACAATGGCTTGATCGATGTCGTCATGCAGTTGATCAACAACCAGCCGGGCGGTTTGGGCGGGCTGGTGCAGTCCTTCCAGCAGGGCGGACTGGGCGAGGTCGTCAATTCATGGGTATCGACCGGGCAGAACCTGCCGGTGTCGGCCGAGCAGCTGCAATCCGTCCTCGGTGGCGGGCAGCTGCAGAACATCGCGGCACAGCTCGGGGTGTCGCCGGAGCAGGCGTCCGGCAGCCTGGCCGACCTGTTGCCGCAGGTCGTCGACAAGCTGACGCCGAACGGTCAGTTGCCCGAAGGCGGTGGCGACCTGCTGGCGCAGGGCATGGACCTGCTGAAGAAGGGTGGCTTGTTCAGCTGACCTTAAGGAGGGGCGCTACAGGAAGCGCTCCAGCAGCACGTTCAGGAAGCGCCGGCCCTTGGCGGTCGGCGCAATTTTTTCCGGGCCGACGATCAGCAGGCCGTCGGCTTCGGCGGCCCGCAATTGTGGCAGGACGGTGTTCAGCGATTGCGCGGTGCGCGCCTCGAACAGCGAGGGGTGGAAGCCGTCGGCCAGACGCAGTGCATTCATCATGAACTCGAAGGGCAGGCTGGCCATTTCGACCGGGTTGTCTTCCTGGATGGCGCTGCCGCCGCGGATGCTTTCCAGGTAGGCCTTGGGGTGCTTGTGGCGCATCTGGCGCAGCACGCGGTCGTGCAAGGTCAGCTTGGAATGGGCGCCGGCGCCGATGCCGAGGTAGTCGCCGAAGTACCAGTAATTCAGGTTGTGCTTGCACTGCTTTCCAGGTTGCGCGAAGGCTGAGGTTTCGTAATTGGCGAAACCGGCGGCGGCCAACCGGGCCTCGATCGCCTCCTGCATGTCAGCGCAGAGGTCGCCCTCCGGCAGTTCCGGCGGGAAGGCGGCGAAGCGGGTGTTCGGCTCCAGCGTCAGCTGGTAGCAGGAGAGGTGCGAGGGCGAAAAGCTCAGCGCGGTTTCGATGTCGGTGAGCGCTTGCTCGTGCGTCTGGCCAGGCAGGCCGTACATCAGATCGAGGTTGAAGGACTCGAAATGCTCGCCGGCCAGTTGCGCGGCGCGCTTGGCTTCGGCGGCGCCGTGGATGCGGCCGAGAGCTTGCAGGTGATCGTCGTTGAAGCTCTGGATGCCGAGCGACAGGCGATTGACGCCGGCCGCCCGGAAACCAGCGAACTTCTCCGCTTCGACCGTGCCGGGGTTGGCTTCGAGCGTGATCTCGGCCTCCGGCGCGAGCATGGCCAGCGCCCGGAAGGCGGCGATCAGTTCGTCGATGGCGGCGGGCGAGAGCAGGCTGGGGGTGCCGCCGCCGAAGAAGACGGTCTGCACCGGCCGGCCCCAGATCAGCGGCAGGGCCGATTGCAGGTCGGCGATCAGGGCGGCTACGTATTCGCGTTCGGGAATCGTCTCGCCGGCCTCGTGCGAGTTGAAATCGCAGTACGGGCACTTCTGCACGCACCACGGCACGTGGACGTAGAGCGCCAGCGGCGGCGAGACGCGGAATTCCGCCAATGCTACGGTCGGCGCCTTTTTTTGGGCAAAAATGGGAATCGTACGGGCCACGTTTTACAGCGCAGGCAGGCGGGCGATCAGCTTTTGCATGGCCTGGCCGCGATGCGACAGGCGGTTCTTGATGTCGGCGTCGAGCTCGGCTGCGGTCTGGCAATGGGTCGGCACATAAAACAGCGGGTCGTAGCCGAAGCCCTCGGCGCCGCGCTGGGCGTCGAGGATTTCGCCGTGCCATTCGCCTTCGGCGATGATCGGCTGCGGGTCCTTGGCCGAACGCACCAGCACCAGCACGCAGGCGAAATGGGCGCGGCGGTCGCTTTGCCCGGCCAGGTCGGCGAGCAGCTTTTCGTTGTTGCGGGCATCCGATTTCGGCTCGCCGGCATAGCGGGCGGAATAGACGCCCGGCGCTCCGCCGAGGGCGGCCACGCACAGCCCGGAGTCGTCGGCCAGCGCCGGCAGGCCGCTGTGTTCGGCAGCATGGCGGGCCTTGGCCAGGGCGTTCTCGACAAAGGTGCAGTGCGGTTCTTCGGCTTCCGGGATGCCAAGTTGACCTTGCGGGATGATCTCGAAACCAAGCGGCGCGAGGAGCGCATTCAGTTCCTTCATCTTCTTGGCGTTGTTCGAGGCGAGGACGAGCTTCTTCATGCGGCGAGCGCCGTTTGCTGGGCGGCGACGAGGTGGCGGACGCCGAGCGTGGCGAGATCGACCAGCACGCTCATTTGTTCGCGAGTGAATGGCTCGCCTTCAGCTGTGCCCTGGATTTCGACGATGCCGCCGTTGCCGGTCATCACGACATTCATGTCGGTGTCGCAGCCGGAGTCCTCCGGGTAGTCGAGGTCGAGGACCGGGGCGCCTTTGAAAATACCGACGGAAATGGCGGCGACGTGGTCGCGTACCGGGTTGGCCGGCAGCTTGCCGGCCTTGACCAGCTTGTCGCAGGCTTCGTAGAGCGCCACCCAGGCCCCGGTGATCGAGGCGCAGCGGGTGCCGCCATCGGCCTGCAGAACGTCGCAGTCGAGCGTGATCTGGCGTTCGCCCAGCGCCTTGAGGTCGACCACGGCGCGCAGGGCGCGGCCGATCAGGCGCTGGATTTCCTGCGTCCGCCCGGTCTGCTTGCCCTTGGCCGCCTCGCGGGCGGTGCGGGTGTGGGTCGAGCGCGGCAGCATGCCGTATTCGGCGGTCACCCAACCCTGGCCCTTGCCGCGCAGGAAGGGCGGCACGTTTTCCTCGACGCTGGCGGTGCACAGCACGCGGGTGTCGCCCATTTCAATGAGCACTGAGCCTTCGGCGTGGCGGGTGAAATTGCGGGTGATGCGGACGGTACGGAGCTGGTCCGGCTGGCGTTGGCTGGGGCGCATGGTTTTTCCCTATTTCTTCGGATTGTATTTGTCGATGGCGGAGCGGATTTCCTCGATCGCCTTCTCGATTTCGTCGTCGCTGAGGTCGCTCTTGTAGGTCGGGTTGCGGCCGAATTCGTCAAGGCGGGTGGTCACCTCGTGCTGGCTCATCGTCTGCGTCGAAATGGCGCTGCTGGCATCCTCGACATAGGTGTCTTCCCAGCGCACGGCAACCACCGACAGGTTGTCGCCATGGGCGCCGCCCTTCAGTTCGGCCTGGTTGAGCAGCATCGGCACAGCCTGCAGCAGGTTCGCGCCCTTCAGCGCGACGGCCATCATCTCGCCGGACAGCTCGCCCCACAGGCCATCGGTGCTGAGCAGCAGGATGTCGCCATGATCGAGCGGCGTCTTGCGCGAAAACTCGATTTCCGGCGGGTGCGGGCTGCCCAGGCAGCTGTAGATCTTGTTGCGATCCGGGTGATAGACAGCCTGCGCCTCGGTGATCATGCCTTCCTCGACCAGCAGGCGGATACGCGAGTGGTCCTTGGTCTGGGCGATGACCTTGCCGTCGCGCATCAGGAACAGACGGGAATCCCCGGCGTGCGCCCAGTAGGCGATGTTGTCCTGAACGATGCAGGCGACGCAGGTCGTGCGCGGCGTGTCCTTCAGGCGATGCTGGGCGGTGTAGTCGAGAATGGCGTGGTGTGCATTGGTCATGCCCTTCTGCAGGAAACGGAAGGGGTCGCTCAACATCGGGCGCGCTTCGCGCTGGAAGGCATCGGCCAGCGTCTGGACGGCGATCTGGGCTGCGATCTCGCCGTAGTGATGGCCGCCCATGCCGTCGGCGACGACCATCAACAGCGCATCGCGCGAGTAGCAGTAGGTGGTCCGGTCCTCGTTGTTGTTGCGGCCACCTTGGCGGCTTTCCTGATAAATGGTGAATCTCATCGCATCGGCTTCCTGATTTTGTCGACGAAGCGGCCAATCCAGTTGGGATTAACCTTTGGGCGCGGCGGTGTAATGGTCTCGACCAGCGCTTTTTGCAGGGCGAAGACGCTTTGCGGACGGTAAAGATGATTCAGATTCAGGCACCAGTCGATGATCTCGAGCAAACGGTCCGAAAACTGGCCATCCCAGCGCAGCATGGCCGGCGCCAGGGTGTCCTTTTTCAGGCGCTGGTCGGCGGCCTGCGGGGCGACGCCAGCCAGGCAGGCGTACATCGAGGCGCCGACGCTGTAGATGTCGCTCCACGGCCCGAGATCCCGGCGCGTGCCGTAATGCTCTGGCGAGGCGAAGCCCGGGGTGTACATCGGCTTGAGGATGGGCTGGTCGGTGATCAGCGTCTGCCGCGCAGCACCGAAGTCGATCAGCACCGGCGTATTGTCGCCGCGCAGATAGATATTCGACGGCTTCAGGTCGAGGTGCAGCAATTTGTTCGAATGTACCTCGCGCAGGCCGTTCAGCATGCGCGTGAAGACGCCGCGGATGAAACGTTCGGAAATATGCCCCTGGTGCTTCTGGATGAACTCCTGCAGCGTCCTGCCGTGCTCGTACTCCATCACCATGTAGACGGTGTCGTTGGCACGGAAGAAATTCAGCACGCGGATCACGTTCGGGTGCGACAGCCGCGCCAGCGCTCGGCCTTCCTCAAAAAAACACTTCATGCCGTAGCGAAAGGCGCCCAGATGGTCGGCCGTGATCACCGGCTTGATATCGCCGCGGGTACGCAGGGCCAGACTGTTCGGCAGATATTCCTTGATCGCGACCTGGCGGCCCTCGGCATCGGTCGCCAGGTAGACGATCGAAAAACCGCCGAGCGAGAGCTGGCGGTCGATAACGTACTCTTCGAGGGAATAGCCGTTAGGTAAGGGCTGGTTGGCTTGTTGCGCCATGTATCTCGCGGTTATGATGCAGTTTCAGGCATTTTCGGGCGTGTTGTCCGGCCTGTAAAGGTGGAGACTTCCCAGCAATGATTTGTAGTATGACCGGTTATGCAGTCAAAACGCGAGATATTGAGCGCGGCACGCTGCAACTTGAGCTAAAAAGCGTCAATTCCCGCTATCTGGATTTTCATTTCCGCGTCACCGAAGAACTGCGCGCACTGGAAATGCCGCTACGCGAATTGCTTGCCGCCCGCCTTTCCCGGGGCAAGGTGGAATGCCGGCTCTCCTTCAATGCCGCGTCGGCCCGCGCCGATCAGTTGCAACTCAACGGCGAACTGCTCGCTTCGCTGAAAGCCCTCAACGCGCTGGTCTGTCGCGAAATGCCCGAGGCAGTACCCCTGTCGGTTAACGAAACCCTGCGCTGGCCGGGCATGTTCGGCGAACAGAACGTCGATTTTGCCGCCCTCAGCCCGGAAGTCATGGCCCTGGCCCGCGAG
>CAIXSK010000036.1 GCA_903922075.1 uncultured beta proteobacterium
CTGACCGGTGCCATCCTGCTCGGCACCCCGGCGCTGTCCGGTATCGGCGCCATCGGCGCGGCGCTGACCCTGGGCCTGCGCGGCGGCGGCGTGCTGCTCTCGCTGCTCGTGCTGCCGCTCTACATCCCGGTGTTAATATTCGGCGCTGGCGCAGTCGATGCGACCGTGTCCGGACTCGGGGGAGAAGGGCACCTTTCACTGCTCGCCGCCCTGACCTTTGCCTCACTCGGCTTCGCCCCCTGGGCCTCGGCCGCTGCCTTGAAGATCGCCCTCGAATGAAAGACCGCTTCAATCTCTACCGCTTCGCCTCGCCGGCCACCTTCTACCCGCTGGCCGGGGCGCTGATTCCCTGGTTCGCCGCCGTCTCGGTTGTCTTCGGACTGGCCGGACTGTACCTCGGCATGCTGGTCGCGCCGACCGACTTCCAGCAGGGCGAAGGCTACCGGATCATCTTCATCCACGTACCCGCCTCGTGGATGAGCATGTTCATCTATCTGGTGATGGCCGGCTGGGCGGCCATCGGCCTGGCCTTCAACACCCGGCTGTCGGGCATGATGGCCCAGGCGCTGGCGCCAACCGGCGCCCTGATGGCCTTCCTGTCGCTATGGACCGGCGCCCTGTGGGGCAAGCCGATGTGGGGCGCCTGGTGGGTCTGGGACGCCCGGCTGACTTCCGAACTGATCCTGCTTTTCCTCTACATCGGCTACATGGCGCTGACCGCCGCCATCGACGACCAGCGCCGGGCCGACAAGGCGGGCGGCCTGTTATTGCTGGTCGGCGTGGTCAACGTGCCGATCATCTACTTCTCGGTCAAGTGGTGGAACACGCTGCACCAGGGCTCCAGCGTCAATCTGACCAAGTCGTCGATGGCCGAAACGATGCTCTGGGGCATGCTGCTGATGGCGATGTGCTTCTGGATGTATTCGATTGCCGTCGCCCTGATGCGGGTGCGCACCATCATGCTCGAACGCGAGCGGCACACCGACTGGGTCAAGGCCGAACTCTCCGGAGAAGCGAAATGATCCACTGGAACAGTCTGGCCGACTTCCTCGCCATGGGCGGCTACGGATTCTATGTCTGGGGCTCGTTCGGCCTGACCGCCCTGATCATGATTGTTGAACCGATCGCCGTCGCCCGCAATCGAAAGAGCACCATCGCCCGCCTCAAGCGCCAACTTCGCGCCGAAACAAGGAACACTGCAGAATGAAATCGCGTCACAAGAAGCTCGCCCTGATCGGCGGTGCGCTGGCCATCCTCGGCATCATCGCCGCGCTGGTCCTAAATGCCCTGAACAGCAACATCGCCCTCTACATTTCGCCAACCGACGTCGCCGAAGGCAAGGCACCGCAGGGCAAGGCCTTCCGCATCGGCGGCCTGGTCAAGGAAGGCAGCCTGCAACGGCAGACCGATGGCGTGACCATCGCCTTCGTCGTCACCGATACCGCCAAGGACATCCCGGTCCACTACAAGGGCATCCTTCCCGACCTGTTCAAGGAAGGCAAGGGCGTCGTCGCCCAGGGCAAGATGACCGCCGACGGCCACTTCGCCGCCAGCGAGGTGCTGGCCAAGCACGACGAGAACTACATGCCGCCGGAAGCCGCCCAAGCCGTGGACGACGCCCAGAAAGCGGCGACCAAGCATGTCTCGCCGTCCTCCGTCAGCCCACCGAAAGCGAGCTACTGAGCATGATTCCCGAACTCGGCCACTTCGCCCTGATCCTTGCCGCGCTGGTCGCCCTGGTGCTCGGCACCCTGCCGCTGATCGGCGCCCACAACAACCGGCTGGCCTGGGTCGCCGTCGCCCGCCCGGCCGCTTCGGCGCTGGCGCTGCTCGTCACCTTCTCCTTCGCCTGCCTGACCCAGGCTTTCGTGACCAACGACTTCTCGGTGGTCTACGTCGCCCAGCACTCGAATTCATTGCTGCCGCTGCAATACCGCGTCGCCGCCGTGTGGGGCGGCCATGAGGGCTCGCTGCTGCTGTGGATGCTGTTCCTGACCTGGTGGGCCTTCGGCGTCGCCATGCTGTCGCGCCAGTTGCCCGAAGCGATGGTCGCCCGCGTGCTTGGCACGCTGGGCCTGGTCGCCTTCGGTTTCCTGCTCTTCATCCTGATCACTTCCAGCCCCTTCGAGCGCCTGCTGCCGGGCGCCGCCGAGGGGCGCGACCTGAATCCGCTGTTGCAGGATTTCGGCCTGGTCATCCACCCGCCGCTGCTCTACATGGGCTATGTCGGCTTCTCGGTCGCCTTCGCCTTCGCCATCGCCGCCCTGCTCTCCGGCCAGTTGGACGCCGCCTGGGCGCGCTGGTCGCGGCCGTGGACGATGGCCGCCTGGGTCTTCCTGACCCTCGGCATCGCGATGGGCTCGTGGTGGGCTTATTACGAACTGGGCTGGGGCGGTTGGTGGTTCTGGGACCCGGTCGAGAACGCCTCGTTCATGCCCTGGCTGATCGGCACGGCGCTGATCCACTCGCTGGCGGTCACCGAGAAGCGCGGCAGCTTCAAGAACTGGACGGTACTGCTGGCGATTTCCGCCTTCTCGCTGTCGCTGCTCGGCACCTTCCTGGTCCGCTCCGGCGTGCTGACCTCGGTGCATGCCTTCGCCACCGATCCCCGGCGCGGCATTTTCATCCTGATCTTCCTGGTCGCCGTGATCGGCTCCTCGCTCGCCCTGTTCGCCTGGCGGGCGCCCAAGGTCGGTTTGGGCGGCCGCTTCGGGCTGGTCTCGCGGGAGTCCTTCCTGCTCACCAACAACGTCCTGCTCGTCGTCGCCTGCGCCACCGTGCTGCTCGGCACGCTGTACCCGCTGCTGATCGACGCGCTGGGTGTCGGCAAGATTTCGGTCGGCCCGCCGTACTTCGACGCGGTGTTCGTGCCGGTAATGACGCCGATTCTGTTCCTGATGGGGGTCGGCCCCTTCGCCCGCTGGAAGGAAGCCTCGATTCCCGAGATCGCCCGCGCCCTGCGCTGGGCCATCGCCGCCGGCGTCGTGGTCGCCATCGCCCTGCCGCTGATCTACGGCCGGTGGAGTGCCCTGACCGCGATGGGCCTGTTCTTCGCGGCCTGGGTCGTCGCCTGCTCGGTGCTCAATTTCGTCGAGCGCGTCCAGCACACCCGCGCCGGCCGCTCTTTCCTGGCTGCGGCGCTGAAACAACCGCGCAGCTTCTTCGGCATGCACACGGCCCACATCGGCATCGCCGTCTTCGTCGTCGGCGTCACCATGGTCAGCAGCTTCCAGGAAGAGAACGACATCAAGATGGCGCCGGGCGAGACGACCACGGTCGCCGGCTACAGCTTCAAGTTCAACGGCGTCAAGGCCGTCGAAGGCCCGAACTACCTGGCCGCCCAGGGCGATTTCGACCTGGCGGTGAATGGCCAGTTCGTCCGCAAGATGAACCCGGAAAAGCGTAACTACCACTCGTCGCAAATGCCGATGACCGAGGCTGCCATCGATGCCGGTTTCCTGCGCGACGTCTATGTCTCGCTCGGCGAGCCGATCGACCGCAACAAGCCGGAAGGCGAATGGGCGGTGCGCGTCTATTACAAACCCTATGTCGACTGGATCTGGGGCGGCTGCGTGCTGATGGCACTGGGCGGCCTGCTCGCCATGCTCGACCGCCGCTACCGCGTCAAGGCACGCGCCGCGGCCAATCTTCCTGCCGGAACCCAACAAGCATGAACCGTTATTTCTGGATTCTCGGCGGCTTTGCCGCCCTCGTCGTCCTGCTCGCCATCGGCCTCGGCCTCAATCCGCGCGACGTCCCGTCGCCGCTGGTCGGCAAGCCGGCCCCGGCCTTCAGCCTGAACATCCTGGCCACGCCGGACAAGACGCTCGGCCCCAAGGACATGCAGGGCAAGGTCTGGCTGCTCAACGTCTGGGCTTCTTGGTGCGTTTCCTGCCGTGCCGAACATCCGGTGCTGGTCGAATTCTCGAAGAAGGTCGACGTGCCGCTGATCGGCCTGAACTACAAGGAAGTGCGCGGCGACGGCGCTTTCGACATGGGCAAGATGCCGGCCGACGAGGAAAGGAAGCTCGCCTTCCAGCGCGCCAACCAATGGCTGGCCCAGCACGGCGACCCGTACAAGCTGACGGTCATGGACCTCGACGGCCGCGTCGGCATCGACTACGGCGTCTATGGCGTGCCGGAAACCTACGTCATCGACAAGGCCGGCGTCATCCGCATGAAGCACACCGGGCCGATCACTCCCGATGTGCTCAGTCAGAAAATCCTGCCGCTGCTCGCGGAGCTGAACAAATGAAGGCCCGGGCGCTGATTCTGTTTTTCGTTTTTGGCCTTTTTTTCGGGCCGACCGTAGCATTTGCCTCCGAGGTCAACGAAGCGGCGCTGGCCGCCGACCCGGTCGCCGAAAAGCGCCTGCAGGCCCTGTCGGCCGAGTTGCGCTGCCTGGTCTGCCAGAACCAGACGATCGCCGACTCCAACGCCGAACTGGCCGTCGACCTGCGCCGCGAAATCCGCGGCATGATCGCCGCCGGCAAGTCGGACAAGGAAATCATCGACTTCATGGTCGTCCGCTACGGGGATTTCGTCCTCTACCGCCCGCCGGTCAAGGCCATCACGCTGCTGCTCTGGGGCGGCCCGGTCGCCCTGATGCTGCTCGGCCTGTTCGCCCTGATCCGCTACCTGCGCCGCCGAACCACCCGCATCGAGGCTGAAGACCAGCCACTGACGGCCGCCGAGGCCAGCCGCGCCGACGCGCTGCTCAAGGAAATCGACCAGAAATGACCCAGTTCGCCATTTTCGCCACCCTGTTGATCGTCGTGGTCGCCGCCTTCATTTTGCCGCCGCTCTGGCTCGGCCTGCGCGCCCCCAAGCCGCAGACCGACCGCAAGGAAGCCAACCTCGCCATCTTCCGCGACCAGTTGAACGAACTGGCCGACGAAAAAGCCGAAGGCTCGCTGGCCGATGCCGATTTCGAACAAGCCCGGGGCGAACTGCAACGCCGCCTGCTCGAAGAAGTCGGTGGCGGCGAAGCGGCCGCCGCAAGCAGCCATGGCCCGAGCCGCAAGACAGCCATCGCCATCCTGCTGTTGCTGCCCATTGTTGCCCTGCTCGGCTACGGCATGCTCGGCAACCCGAAGGCGCTCGACCCGACGCAGACCGTCGCCCCGCCGCAGATGACGCCGGAGAAGATCAACGAAATGGTGGCCAGCCTGGCTGAAAAGATGAAGGCCAATCCGGACGACATGCAGGGCTGGCTGATGCTGGCCCGCTCCTACAAGTCGCTCGGCCGTTTCGAGGAAGCCGTCGCCGCCTACGCCAAGGCCGAGAAAGTCATCAACGACAACCCGGACCTGCTGGCCAGCTATGCCGAAGCCGTCGCCATGGCCAACGGCAAGGGCCTCAAGGGCAAGCCGGCCGAGCTGGTCGAACGGGCGCTGAAACTCGACCCCAAGCACGGCCACAGCCTGTTCCTGGCCGGCGCCGCCGCGATGGAAGCCGGCGACGCCAAGAAGGGCATTGCCTACTGGGAAGCCCTGCTGCCGCAGGTCGAGCCGGGTTCGGAAATCGACCAGATGCTGCGCCAAGGCATCGAGAAAATGAAGGCCGGGAAATAGGGGTAGCGGCATGGTCGATCTGTCCCGCCGCGGCTTCCTGCGCGGCCGAGTCCGACCCAAGGCCGAAATCCGGCC
>CAIXSK010000037.1 GCA_903922075.1 uncultured beta proteobacterium
AAGCACGGCGCCAAGCTGCTCTACGCCTACGCCGAATGCACCGTGCCCAAGGTCACCGTGATTACCCGCAAGGCCTACGGCGGCGCCTACGACGTGATGTCGTCCAAGCACCTGCGCGGCGACGTCAATCTCGCCTGGCCGTCGGCCGAAATCGCCGTCATGGGTCCGAAGGGCGCCGTGGAAATCATTTTCCGCGAGGAAAAGAACGATCCGGCCAAGCTGGCCGAGCGCGAGGCCGAGTACAAGGCCAAGTTCGCCAACCCGTTTGTTGCCGGCGCCCGTGGCTTCATCGACGACGTGATCATGCCGCACGCCACCCGCAAGCGCATCGCCCGTTCGCTGGCCATGCTGCGCGACAAGAAACTTGAAAATCCGTGGCGCAAGCACGGCAACATTCCTCTGTAAGCGTCAGGGAGAAAAAGGAAAATGTTCACTAAGATTCTGATCGCCAACCGCGGCGAAATCGCCTGCCGCGTCATCAAGACCGCCCGCAAGATGGGCATCAAGACCGTTGCCGTCTATTCCGAAGCCGACAAGGACGCACTGCACGTCGACCTGGCCGACGAAGCCGTCTGCATCGGCCCGGCCGCCTCGAAAGAGTCCTATCTGGTCATGGACAAGATCATCGCTGCCTGCAAGCAGACCGGTGCTCAGGCCGTCCATCCGGGTTACGGCTTCCTGTCCGAGAACGCCGAGTTCTCGCGCCGTCTGGAAGAAGAAGGCATCAAGTTCATCGGGCCGAAGCACTACTCGGTCGCCAAGATGGGCGACAAGATCGAGTCCAAGAAGCTCGCGATCGCCGCAAAGGTCAATACCATCCCCGGCTATAACGATGCCATTGCCGGTCCGGACGAAGCGGTCAAGATCGCTCAGGGTATCGGCTATCCGGTGATGATCAAGGCCTCGGCCGGCGGCGGTGGCAAGGGTCTGCGCGTGGCGTACAACGATGCCGAGGCGCACGAAGGCTTCTCGTCCTGCGTTAACGAAGCCCGCAATTCCTTCGGCGATGACCGCGTGTTCATCGAAAAATACGTGCTGGAACCGCGCCACATCGAAATCCAGGTGCTCGGCGACTCGCACGGCAATTACCTGTACCTGAACGAGCGCGACTGCTCGATCCAGCGTCGTCACCAGAAAGTCATCGAAGAGGCGCCAAGCCCCTTCGTCGATGCCGAGATGCGCCGGGCGATGGGCGAACAGGCCGTGGCGCTGGCCCGCGCGGTGAATTACGAGTCGGCCGGCACGGTCGAGTTCGTCGTTTCCGGGGCGACCAAGGAGTTCTACTTCCTGGAAATGAACACCCGCCTGCAGGTCGAACACCCGGTCACCGAACTGATCACTGGCCTCGATCTGGTCGAGCAGATGATCCGCGTCGCCTACGGCGAAAAGCTGCCGATTGCGCAGGCCGACGTCGGCATCAACGGCTGGGCCATGGAATGCCGGATCAACGCCGAAGACCCGTTCCGCGGCTTCCTGCCGTCCACCGGCCGGCTGGTCAAGTTCCAGCCGCCCAAGGATATCCCGGGTCAGGTGCGGGTCGACACCGGCGTCTACGATGGCGGCGAAATCTCGATGTACTACGATTCGATGATCGCCAAGCTGATCGTCCATGGCGCCACCCGCGACCAGGCCATCGCCCGCATGCGCGATGCGCTGAACGCTTTCGTGATCCGCGGCATCTCCTCGAATATCCCGTTCCAGGCCGCGCTGATGCAGCATCCGCGCTTCCAGTCCGGCATCTTCGACACCAGCTTCATCGCCAAGGAATACCCGAAGGGCTTCGACGCCTCGATGGTGCCGCACGACGATCCGGCCCTGCTGGTCTCGGTCGCCGCCTACGTCTATCGCGCCTATACCGACCGCGGTGCCTCGGTGTCCGGCCAGTTGCAGGGTCACGAACGCATCGTCGGCGATCACTGGTGCGTCGTGCGTCTGAACGCGAGCGGCAACGAGAACCACAGCGTCGTCGCCCGGCCGATTCCGGGCGGTTACCACGTCGAATATCAGGGCGAGCAGTACGAAATCCTGTCCGACTGGAAACTCGGCGAATCGCTGTTCAACGGCACCTGCAACGGCCAGGAATTCACGCTGCAGGTCGAGCGCCACAAGACGAAGTACTCGCTGTTCCACTGGGGCACGCGAGCCGACTTCATGGTCATGAGCGCCCGCGCCGCCGAACTGCTGGCGCTGATGCCGGAAAAAATGGCGCCCGACCTGTCCAAGTTCCTGCTCTCCCCGATGCCGGGCCTGCTCCGCGAAGTCGCGGTCAAGGCCGGCCAGGAAGTGAAGGCCGGCGAGAAGCTGGCGGTCATCGAAGCGATGAAGATGGAAAACATCCTCAAGGCCGACCAGGACTGCAAGGTGAAGAA
>CAIXSK010000038.1 GCA_903922075.1 uncultured beta proteobacterium
CGACTCGTAGATCGAGATGGCGGCCGAAATGAAGCCGGCGCCGGGGATGAACATGGCGATGATCTTGGGCACCGCCTTCTTGACCACCATGTCGACGACGAAGCTGGTGATGCCGCCGATCACCATGTCCTTGAGATTGCCGAGCTGTTCCTTGATCTTGTCCCAGGCCGCCGCCGGGCCGTTGCGGACCAGCGTGACGACGATGTCGAAGCCGGTTTCCATGGCCTTGACGGCCGGCTCGCCGACCACCTTGACCAGTTTGATCCGCACGTTGGCCCACGAGATGCCGAGCACCGAGAGCACGAACTTGACGATTTCCTTCAACTCGAAGCCGGCCGGGATATAGACGCCGGGCAAGGCGCCGGTCAGCCATTCGATCAGCCCGGCCTTGAGGTGGGTCAGGAAGTTGCCGGCGAACTGGGTGAAGCCGAGCTTGCCGGCGGCGATCAGGTTGCCGGCGAAGGGCATCGGGTTGCGCAGGATGCCCTTCAGCGCGCCGCCGGTACGCTTGATGTAGCCCATCAGGCCCGGCTTGACCGAGTCGAGGATGATCTCCAGCAGGTCGAAGGCGGCCTTGGCGGCCCAGCTGATAAATTGAGCGGCAAAGCCGGCGAAGACCTTGCCGAGTTTGATGAAGGCTTTCGGAATGAGCAGGATGTCGGAGATGGTCAGCGACTTCAGCGCATCGATGAACAGCGTCGGGATCTGCTTGACGAAATTGACCAGCGTCGTCGCCGCCCCCTTGAACCAGGCGAACGCCTTCTGCACGGCGTTGGCCTTCTTCATGTTGGCCCAGATCTCGTTCTCGCCGACGAAGATCAGGAAGCCGCCGAGATAAGCCTCGGCATCCTGCGGCGCCTTGTCGCCGGTGATCGGGTCCTTGCCGAGCACCGTGCACAGCAGCGGGTAGCCGCTGGTCGTCCGCGCGTAGGCGCCGATCGGCTTGAGGATGGCGTCCTTGATGAAGTCGAGGATGTCGCCCACGATGCCGCCGACGAAATCGAGGATGCCGGTAATGATGCCGACCAGCAGCGCCTTGCCGCGGTCCCAGACGCCGCCCGGATTCTTCATGTCGCTCAGCTTGATGCCGGTGATGAAGTCGCTGACCGAGCTCTTGATCTCGCTGCCGAGGTTCTTCAGGGCCGTGAATTTACTGCTGATCCACTTGCCGGCCTTGTCGAAGATGCCGTGATTGTCCAGCGCCTTGGCGATGTCGCCGCCCCCCGGCATGATCTTGGTCGCCTGGCGCAGCAGGTTGGCCGGGCTGTCATCCACCTTGGCGTCGGTGATCGGGTTCTTGCCGATGACCACGGTCATGAAATCGAAGCCACGGATCGACGAGGCCTTGCCGGCGATGTAATCGCGCGGGTCGGGCAGGCCGATATCCTTGGCCAGGTCGCCGAGGAAACTGCGCTGGACCAGCGGCGGCTGGCGGGCGCGACCTTGCTGCAGGGTATGGGTCAGCTCGTGGGCGATCAGTTCGCGGCCGTCCCGGCTCTCCGGCCGGAACTGGCCGGCGCCGAAAAAGATCTGGTTGCCGACTGCAAAGGCGCGCGCCTGCACCTGCCCGGCCAGCCGGGCCGCCGTGTCGTCGGTATGGATGCGCACGCCGGCGAAACTGGCGCCGAAGCGCGGCTCCATGAACTGGCGCACCTCGGCGCCCAGCGCCTGGCCGCCGCTCGGGATGCCGGGCAGTGCCGGCGAAGGCGCGGCGGGCGCCGGCATCTTCACCCCGGGCCGGGTCGCCCGGCTCAGCACCCCGGCCGGCAGGCTGATGCGGGTCGCCATCCCGGCCGGCGCCGGCATGCTGACAACCGCGCTGGCCACCCGCTGGGCCTCGACCTCGGCCGCATCGCCGGGCGCCGAGACGCGCAGGCTCTGGCATTGGACGCGGATCGGAGAAACCTTTGCCACCGCCGGCTCCGCCACCCTGGCCGCAGCCGCCGGCACCGGCGGCGATGGACGGTTGACCAGGCGGGCGGCGGCTTCCATCCACTGCCCGGGCTAAAAGCCCCGGCCCTCCTTGTGCAGTTCGCGGCGCAGGCCGTCGCCGATGTCGTCGGCGGCCAGCCGGCGGTCGCCACGGACCAGGCTGCGCAGCGCGGCGTAGCGGATGACGTTCATGATCGTGCCGCCGGAAACCTCGTGGCGCTCGGCCAGCGCGGCGAAGTCGAGATCGCCGTCGGGCGCCAGCGGGCGCGGCACGGCTTCGGTCCACAGCCGGTAGCGCTCGGCCGCCTTCGGCATCGGGAAGGCGATCACCGACTGGAAGCGACGCAGGAAGGCCTCGTCGATATTGGCCCGCAGGTTGGACGACAGGATCACGACGCCGGGAAAATCCTCGATCCGTTGCAACAGGTAGCTAACCTCCTGGTTGGCGTAGCGGTCGTGCGCACTATCCACGCGGGTGCGCTGGCCGAACAGGGCGTCGGCCTCGTCGAAAAACAGGATCCAGCCGCGCCGCTCGGCGATGTCGAAGACCCGGGCCAGGTTCTTCTCGGTTTCGCCGATGTATTTGGAAACGACCATCGACAGGTCGATGCGATAGACCTCGCGCTGGCACAACTTGCCGAGCAGGCAGGCCGACAGCGTCTTGCCGGTACCCGGCGGGCCGTGGAACAGGCAGGTGTAGCCGGGGCGCAGGCGGCTCAACATGCCCCAGACGTGAAGCAGCGTGTCGCCGTGGGTCAGCCAGTCGCGCACTTCTTCCAGCTGGGCCAGGGTCGGTGCCGGCAGCACCAGGTCGCTCCAGTCGAGGCCGGTGCTCACCCGCTGGGCGGGCAGCGCTTCGCCATCCACCCCGGCATCGGCGCCGAACAGCGCGAGCACCGGCGCCGCCGGGCGCAAGGGGGCGCCGAGCAGCGATTCACCGCTACCCGGCGGCAGCGGCTGCAGCACCTCGCCGGTGGCCAGCCCGTCGCCGGCCAGCAGGCGGATGGCCTTCAGGCGTTCGCTCAGGTTGTCGCCGGCGAGCAGGAAGCAGGCCGTCTCGGCGGTCGGCACGAAGGCGTTGCCGCCCTGCACCCCGCCGAATTCGCTGAAGCCGCGCTGGGTCGCCTCGTTGCGCGCCCACAGCACGTCGAGCAATTGCGGGCGGAGCACCGGCGCCAGGGCCAGCGCCAGGACCAGCCGCTGGGCAGCGCTCAGCGCGTGGCCGGCGACGAACTCGGCGTAGGGCGAGGTGCCGTTGATCAGCGAGGGCGGCGGCAGGTCGCCGGGCAGCGCGGGATTGGCCGGGGGATTGCCGAAATAGCTGTCGAGCCGGCGTTGCAGCGCCGCCGCCAGCCAGTCCAGCTCGGCGTCCAGGTCGTGCGCGGTGGCGGTCAGGCGGGGGTCCATTCGGTGTGCAGGCAGCCGCGCATCCAGCCCAGGCGGATCAGCGAAATTCCCCAGGGCAGACGGTCGAGCAGCAGGTCGTAGGTTTCGGATTGCGGGCGCAGCAGCCAGCCGTCGGGCGCCGGGTAGAGCAGGCCGGCACGCTGCAGGAAGGAAACGCGCAGCCCGGCAATGCTGGTCTGGCCGAGCGCCGGCCAGTGCGCGATGGCGGCGGCGAGCAGGGCCTCGCCCTCCTCGCACAGCGCGGCATCGAGCAGGCCGGCGGCGACCGGCAGCGGGTCGTCCGGTGCCAGGCCGAGCAGGATCTTGATCAGCGGCAACTCGAATTCATAGGGCTCGTCGCGGCCGGTCGCCAGCCAGTGGAGCAGCGCCGCGGCCGGGGGCAGCACGGCGGGCGGCAGCGGCTGGCCGACGGGATGATCGTCGGCAATCCAGCCCAGCCCGGCAAACAGGCGCGGCAGGTAGGGGTGGAGCAGGACCAGGCCGCAGGCGGCCACCGGCAAGCCGGGTGCCGCCTGATCGTCGGATTTCGATTTTGGCCAAAATTTGCCGCCGACCGTAGCATTTGCCGGGGCATCGGCGAGTTCGGCCGCCCCCTCGGCGCGTGGCGTTGCGGAGCGACCGGCCGATTCGATCCGCGCCCATGCTGCTGCCGCCAGCTCGCCCCCCGGCGCCGGCAGCGCACGCACGGCGGCCAGCGCCCCCGGCCATTGTGCTACCGCAGCCACGACAGACGCGCCGACGGCCAGCCACAGCAAGGCCAGCGCCTGCAGGCGCAAGCGGTGATCGGCCGGCCGGCTGGCATACAGGCCGAGCAGTTCCGCCAGCGCCTCGGCGACGCTTGCCGCCGGCCCGACCGCCGGCTGGCGGGCGAACTGCATCCAGCGGGCGCGCTGCGCGTCGTCGAGCAGTTGCAGGAAGCGGAAAAAGACTTCGGCCAGGCCGTGGCCATCGGTCGCCGGCACAGCCAGCAAGCGGGGCCAGTTGGTTTCCGGCGACTGCGTCCAGCGGGCGGCTTCCTCGGCCAGCAGGGCGCGCGCGGCCGGCGGTTCGCGGCCGGCATCGAACCACGCCAGCCGGCCGCTGGCCAGGTAGGCGACCAGCCGCTCGGCCGGTGCGATGTCGCGCGGCGCCTCGGCCCCTTGCCCGGCCGCTCCGCCCTGCAAGGCTTCGCGCAGCGCCTGCCCGACCGCTACACGCAGGCGGTCGGGCAGCGCGCTGGCCAGTCCGTCGGCACTGGCAAAGTCGAGACGAACGTGGAGGCGGGGAATGTGCACCTCGCGTTCGCCGACATCGACGGCATCAAAGGCTTCCGCCAGCGCCGGCAGCAGCGTGCTGTCCTGCGTCCGGCGCAGCAGCAAGCGCATGGCGAAGGCCGTCGTCGCGTCCGGGACGGCGACCTGCCAGCGCTGGCGGCGGATGCGGTGGAGGGTCATGGTCGACGATCAAATCCCCATGAAGCCGGTGTTGACGATGTGCGTCATGGCCTGCCCCGAAGATCCGGTCAGATTGGCCGCGGTGCCTTGCAGGTCGGTGCGCAGCTTGCCGGTGATCCGCTTGTCGGAAACGGCGCCGATGCCCTGATTGATGGTCGCGTACACCTTGACCGCCTGCGTGCCGGTGCGCACGTCCTCCGGGGCGTTGACGGCGAAGTGCTCGGTGGTTTCCTTGACCACGTTGCCCAGTTCGGCCTCGACGCGCTTGATCTGGTTCTGCACCTCCTCGCGCCGTTTGGCCGGCATTTTGTCGTCGGCCAGCATCTGGCGCAGCCCGGTGACCTGGTCTTTCTTGTTCTCGACCTCCTGCAGCAGGCCGTCGAGCAGCGCGTCGCCGGTGGCGTACTTGCCGCCGGTGATGGCGCCGCTCTGGAAGCTGGTGTTCTTCAGCACCTCGCCCAGCCCGCCCAGCGATTCCTGGAAGAATTTCTGGTAATCCTTCTGCAGGTTGATTTCGGGCAGCACCTTGGCGACCTTGAAATCTTCGAGGCGCAGGTCGAACGGCCGGATGACCTTGATCGGCAGCAGATCCTTGGGAATCCGCACGTGGATGTCGGGCAGGGTCAGCGCCGGCTCGTCCTGCGCGCTTTCGTCGACGTCGTCGATCCAGTAGGGCAGCATCAGGTCGCCGATGACGACACCGGCGTCGTTGTAGGCCAGCACGAAGGTGCCGCCCGGCACGCAGCCGCCGGCATGCTCCAGCCCCGGGTGCGCGTCGACCATGGTGCCGAACAGCAGTTGGTCCTTCTTGTCGTCGTCGCGCTTGTCGAGGATGTCGCCCAGCCACTTGACCCAGAGGTGGGACTTCGAGCTGCTCAGGCTGTCCACCGGCGACACGAGGTCGCTGCGCAGCACATCGCCGAGGCTGGATTTGGCCTTGCTCGCCGTCAGCACCACCTGGTCGAGCCGGGTATCCCAATCCTTGGGCTGGCTGCCATAGGCCTTGTAGCTGCGCACGGCCAACGGCCCCGGCTTGCTGTCGCTGCCGAGCAGGTCGTCGTGCAGCGCGGTCAGCGCCGTTTTCGCCGTCTCGACCGTCTTGACCGGATCGACGTTCAGATTCAGGGCCTTGTCCTGCTTGATGATCGGCGCGGCGGCGGTGACGTCGTCCACCATCAACTCGCTGAACGCGACGTTGTCCTTGAGCTGGCTGGCCAGGTCCCGGCGCAGCAGATAATGCAGGCTGTGCAGGCTGGTTTTCTTGAATTTCGGGCCACGCAGCACGAAGCTCCGCTGGTTGTGCAGGACGACGCTCATCACCGCAATCGGCAGGTTGCGCTGGCGGACCAGCGTTTCGATGGCCGCCTCGGCCTCGTCCACCTTCATGCCAAGGTGGCCTTCGATGCGGTAGAAATCGTGGCCGCCCTGGTCGCGCTCGAAAGGATCGTCGCCGTTGCCGCCGAGGGCCGGTGTCCAGTGGTAGCCGAAATTGTCGGCACTCTCGCCGCGCCGCCGGCGCTGTTCGTTCCACTGCAGGCGAATGGCGTCGTCGCGCCCGGGCGCGTAGTAGCAGGGCACAGCGCGCAGCTCCAGCGGCGCCGTCTCGCGGCGGCTGGGGACGATGCGCGGCTGCGGCGAGGTGCTGGCCGGAATGGCGAAATTGTCGATCATCGCGGCGATCTTGCCGAGCAGGAAGGCCAGGCGTTGGCGGACGGCATTGCCGCCGACCAGCCAGGGCGACGGATAGTGGCCGCTGCGCAGTTGCGCCGGGTCGGCCAGGGCGCCGAGCAGCAGGTGCTTGGGAAAGGCGTCGGCCGATGGGCAGAGGACGCCGCTATCGGCGAACAGCGTCTCGCGCAGATCGTCCCAGGTGGCGGCG
>CAIXSK010000039.1 GCA_903922075.1 uncultured beta proteobacterium
CCATTCGCTGGCCCTGCTGCCGGCGCACCTGCAACAACTGGAGATGGAAAGCAACGGCAAGCGGGCCAATCGCGACGGGCTGGCGGTCGATTACCCGACCAACCCGATTCTCTGGGGCGAGGCCGGGACCAACGGTCAGCATTCTTTCTTCCAGCTGCTGCACCAGGGCGGCGCGCTGGTCGCCAGCGATTTCATTGCGCTGGGCAAATCCGATTTCCCGCTGCCCGGCCACCACAACGGCCTGCTCGCCAACTGCCTGGCCCAGTCGTCGGCGCTGGCCTTCGGACAAACCGTCGAGGAAGCGCGCGCTGCCGGCATTCCCGAGCACCTGCTGGCTTTCCGCCGCTTCCCCGGCAACCAGCCGTCCACCACCCTCGTCCTGCCCGAGCTGACGCCCTTCACGCTCGGCCAGCTGATCGCACTCTACGAGCACAAGGTCTTCTGCCTCGGCGTGCTGTGGAATCTCAATTCCTTCGACCAGTGGGGGGTCGAACTCGGCAAGCAGTTGGCCGGGCGCCTCGCCCCCTGCATCCGCGACGAGGCATCGACCGAATCGCTCGACGCCTCGACGCGCGGCCTGATCGACCACCTGCGCCGGTGCCGGAGCTAAGCCATGCCTGAAATCGTCATCATCGCCGCCGTCGCCAAGAACCGGGTGATCGGCAAGGACAACCGGCTGCTCTGGAACATTCCGGAAGACATGGCGCATTTCAAGGCGCTGACTGCCGGCCACCCGGTCATCATGGGGCGCAAGACCTGGGAATCGCTGCCGCCGCGCTTCCGGCCGCTGCCCGGCCGGCGCAACATCGTGATCAGCCGGCAGGCCGATTACGCGGCGCCCGGCGCCGAAGTCGCCGATTCTTTGGAAATTGCCCTAAAAATGGCGTCGACCGTAGCATTGGCCTTCGTGATTGGCGGCGAACAGATTTATCGGCAGGCGATGGCCGTTGCCGACCGTCTGGAAATCACCGAGGTCGAGCTCGAACCCGAAGGCGATGCCTGGTTCCCCGAGATTGCTACGGTCGAGTGGAAAAAAACGGCAAAAACAGAATTGGCCGGTTTCAGCTTCGTCACCTATCGCCGTCAATAGGCGACACCGCCGGGGACGGCGAGAGCCGCCCCGGCAACCATCCGCTCAGCGCACGCAGTCCACGTAGTAGGTGCCGTCGGCGCCCTTGACCAGGCCATGCACATCGGTCTCGAAACCCGGGAAACGGGCGTTGAATTCGCGGGCGAACTGCAGGTAGCTGCAGATCGTCTTGTTGAAGCGTTCGCCCGGAATCAGCAGCGGAATGCCCGGCGGGTAAGGCGTCAGCAACACCGCCGTGACCCGGCCTTCCAGCGCATCTACCGGCACGCGCTCGATGTCGCGGTGCGCCATCTTGGCGAAGGCGTCGGCCGGGCGCATGGCCGGGACCATATCCGAGAGGTACATTTCGGTGGTCAGGCGGGCCACGTCGTTCTGCTTGTAGACGCTGTGAATCTGCGTGCACAGGTCGCGCAGGCCAACGCGCTCGTAACGCGGGTTCTTCTGCACGAACTCGGGCAGCACCTTCCACAGCGGCTGGTTCTTGTCGTAGTCGTCCTTGAACTGCTGCAGCGCGGTGACCAGCGTGTTCCAGCGGCCCTTGGTGATGCCGATGGTAAACATGATGAAGAAGCTGTACAGGCCGCACTTCTCGACGATGACGCCATGCTCGGCCAGGTACTTGGTGACGATGGCGGCCGGGATGCCGAATTCGTCGGCGAAATCGCCATCGACGTCGAGGCCCGGGGTGATGATCGTCGCCTTGATCGGGTCGAGCATGTTGAAGCCATCGGCCAGGTTGTTGAAGCCATGCCAGCGTTCGCCCGGCTTCAACATCCACGCCTCGCGCTCCTCGATGCCTTCCTCGGACAAGTCGTCCGGCCCCCAGACCTTGAACCACCAGTCGGCGCCCCACTCCTCGTCCACCTTGCGCATGGCGCGGCGAAAATCGAGAGCCTCGGCAATCGACTCCTCGACCAGCGCGGTGCCGGCCGGCTCCTCCATCATCGCCGCCGCGACGTCGCACGAGGCGATGATCGAATACTGCGGCGAAGTCGAGGTGTGCATCAGGTAGGCTTCGTTGAAGATGTCGCGGTCGAGCTTCTGGTTCTCGGCGTCCTGAACCAGAATCTGCGAGGCCTGGCTCAAACCGGCGAGCAGCTTGTGCGTCGATTGCGTCGAAAAAATCATCGACTCCTTGCAGCGCGGCCGGTCGGCGCCGATGGCGTGGTAATCGCCGTAGAAATCGTGGAAGGCGGCGTGCGGCAGCCAGGCTTCGTCAAAGTGCAGGGTATCGATCTTGCCGTCCAGCTCGGCCTTGATCTCCTCGACGTTGTAGAGGATGCCGTCGTAGGTCGACTGGGTGATGGTCAGGACGCGCGGCTTGGCCGTTTTGTCGGAAATGAACGGGTTGGCGGCGATTTTCTTCTGGATACTTTCCCAGGCGAATTCGCTCTTCGGGATCGGCCCGATGATGCCAAAGTTGTTGCGGGTCGGCATCAGGAAGACCGGAATCGCGCCGGTCATCATGATCGCGTGCAGGATGGACTTGTGGCAGTTGCGGTCGACGACGACGATATCGCCCGGCGCCACCGTCGAGTGCCAGACGATCTTGTTCGAGGTCGAGGTGCCGTTGGTGACGAAATACAGGTGGTCTGCATTGAAGATGCGCGCCGCATTGCGCTCGGAAGCGGCGACCGGACCCGTATGGTCGAGCAG
>CAIXSK010000040.1 GCA_903922075.1 uncultured beta proteobacterium
TCATCATTGGCAATTATGGATTTGCTTCATTAACGTCGATCGCCTGACGAGTTGCCTGCGCACCTTTGCCCGCCCTGTCGAAACCAGTACACCCCCAACCAAACACACTCAGCAGAATGCCCTTGGGTGGAGGTGAGGGGAATCGAACCCCTGTCCAGAACGCCTCCAGATTGCCGGAATTACAACCATGCTTTGGATTATGGGGGCGGACAGGGGGTTTTTCAAGGGCGCCGCCGATTTCGTTTTTGGCCGAAATTTGCCGGCGACCATAGCATTGTCGCTTTACGCCGCCGAATCGGCGTTGAGCAGGCGTTCGCAGTAGCGGGCAATCAGGTCGACTTCGAGATTGACCTTGGCGCCCGGCTGCAGGCGGCCGAGGGTGGTGTTTTCCAGCGTGTGCGGGATCAGGTTGATGGTGAAGTCGGTGCCATTGACGGCGTTGGTGGTCAGGCTGGCGCCATCGACGACGATCGAGCCCTTGCGCGCGATGTATTTGGCGATATCTTTCGGGGCGCGGATTTCGAGCCGGCGGTTGTCGCCGACCGGGTCGAAGCGCAGTACTTCGCCGACGCCGTCGACATGGCCGGAAACCAGGTGGCCGCCGATCACGTCGGAGAGTTTCAGCGCCTTTTCCAGGTTGACCGGCCCCGGTTCGGCCAGGCCGACCGTGCAGGACAGGGTTTCCGGCGAGACGTCGACGCAGAAGGTATTTCCTTCCCTGGCGACCACGGTCAGGCAGACGCCGTTGTGGGCGATTGAATCGCCAAGCGCGACGTCGTCGATAGCCAGCCGGCCGGCGTCGACATGCAGGCGGAACCCGGCTTCGCGGGGGGTGAGTTGGGTAATGCGGCCGACCGCCGCGACGATTCCAGAAAACATGGCAGACCCTGCAAGGCGCAAAAACCGGACTTTAGCACGCCCGGCCGGCGGGGCTGCCGGCACAGCCCCGGTCCATCAGCCTGCCGCGATCAACTGCCGGGCCTCAACGCCCGCGGTCGTCGTCCTGACGACGACGCGGTTCGCCCTGGCCGCCACCTTGCTGGCGCGGTGGCTCGGCGCGTTGCTGATGCATCTCGCGCGGCGCTTGCGGGGCGCGCATCTCGGGGGCCGGCTGGCGGGGCGGCTCGAAGCGCTGGGCGGGCATGTCGCGTTGCGGCTGCGGCATCGGGGCGCGGGATTCGGGCGCCGAGCGCATCGGCTCGGCCCGGCGCGGTGCTTCGAAGGGCTGGCCGGCAGGCGCTTCGCGCTGGACACTGCGCTCCGGCCGCGGCATTTCACGCGGCGCCTCGGCAGCGCTGTCGAGCCGGTTGTCGCGTTGCCCCGCGGGCGGAAACTCGCGGGGGGCGGCCGGCGCCATTTCCCGCCGCCCGCTCCGTTCCTCCGGCATGTTGCGCGGCCGCGCCTCACGCAGGGCGTCACGGGTTTCGGGCTGGGGCCGGCGCTCTTCCGGCGTGCCGCGCGACGGGGCTTCGCGTTCAACGCCACGGGTTTCGGGGCGCCCTCCCTCCGGCCGGGGCAGTGGCGCGCCCGGCAGGCGCGACGGGGCCGCTTCCGGCGGTGCTTCCAGTGTCCGGCCAAAGACGTCACGCCGGGTTTCGGGCTGTGACCGGCGTTCGTCAGGCTGCTCCCGGCGCTCGCCCGACGGCGGCAGGATGCGGCGGCTGGATGGGGTTTCGTCGGTGGTCGGCAGGCGCGGCTCGTCGCCCCGGCGACGGTCGGGGATTTCACGGCCGCCGCTGGAGTGGCGCGGCAGGGTTTCCGGAAGCGGCGCGCCCGGCTGGAGTTCGCGCCGGAGGTCTTCGCGGCCGGAGTCGCGCCGCTGCGGGGCGCCACCGTCCGGGCGCTGGCGGTCGTCGCGCCGGCTTTCGCGGCCGATGAAACCGTTGCGTTCGCCGTCGGGCGAGCGGGCCGCCTTGACCGGCGGAGCGATCCAGTTGGTCCCGGGGGCCTGGCGGGGGGTCGGGGCGCGTTCAAGTTCGCGGCGGTCGCCGCGGTGGATCTGGTCGCGCGAGATCGGCCTGCCCTCGCGCAGCAGATTGGCCGGCACAACGGTCAGGGCGCGCGGCGAATCGCGGTAGGCGTGGCGTTCTCTGTGCTCGCCGCGCTGATGGTCGCGGACCGCCCGCTGGATCACGGTGACGTTGTGCACGTGGGTGACGTTGACCCGCTCGACGTAGCGATGGCTGTGGCGATGCCAGGGCACATAGACTTCGCGCGGGGCGAGCGGGAACCAGCCGACGGCCGGGGCGGCGCCGAAGCTGAAGCTGACGCTCCAGCCGGGGTTGCCGACCCAGGAAACCAGGGCTGGCGCATAGACCGGGCGGGCCACCAACTGGCCGGGTACCCAGGCCCAGCGGCCATGGATGATCACCCAGCGACCGTAGTGGAAAGGGGCGAAGCCCCACGGCGCCTGGTCGATCCAGGTCCAGCCCCAGGGGGCGACCCAGGCCCAGCGACCGTCGCGGTAGGGCGCCCAGTCGTCGGCGACGCTGCGCGGGTACCAGACGGTGCCGTAGTCGGGCGCCGACTGCCAGTCGCCGTAGGCATCGAGGTCCTGGTAGCCGGTCATGTGCGGCGAAACGTGGCGGCGGGCCGTCGTTGCCAGCGTGGCGTTCTCGCGGGCGGCGACCCAGCGGTCGAAGCCATCCTGATCCCAGTCGCCGTCGAGGCGTTCGCGGCCGTCGCTCCAGCGGCTGAGCTTCTGGCCGGCGGCCAGCGGCACTTCGCGCCGGCGGTCGTCAAAGATGGCGCGGCCGGCCTGGACGGTCAATTCGCTGTGGTCGCCATGGACGTCGATGCGGTAGCGGCCCGGGGTCAGGAAGCGGACCTGCCCCTCCGGCGTGGTGACGACGACGTCGTCGACCTGGTCGCGGTCGAGAATGCTGATGGCCAGACTGCCGTCGTTGACGCGAACGTCGACCCGGGCGTCGTCGACAACCGCAAACTCGACCTGGCTGTCGTCGCCAAGCCGGTAGCCGGTCGACCCGACCAAGATTTCGGCCCGGCCACGCTGCCCGGTCTCCAGGATGGCGCCGCTGCTGATCGGCCAGTTCAGCGTGGCCGGTTCGGCCTGAATGCTACGGTCGGCCCGAAAAAAGACCTCATTTTCAAATAATGCGAGACGACCGACGCGGGCCGGCGGGTCGTCCTGCGCCACTGCCGGCAGGGCGACCAGCAGCAGGGCGGCAAGGAATATTTTGTGCAGGGATTGCAGCATCGCGGTGCTCCCGAAGTATGAAATCGCGCCCGCGCCACGCGGCGGGCCGTCAGGCAATCAACGCATGATCGCGCGAATGGATGCAGCCGCGCACCCGGAAAATCGTTGCAAAATGTTGCCGCCCCGGCGGCTCAGGCGTGGTCGGACTTGACGCCGTATTTTTTGGCGACGGCGACATAGAGCTCGCGCGCCGAGGCCACCTTGGCGCTCTTGCGGTCCTTGCGTTGGGCGCGCTGCAGGTAGTCCAGGGCGCGCCCGGCCAGCTCGTTGTCCCAGCCCTTCTTGTCGAGCAGCGTGAAGATGGCCTTGGCGGCATTGACCAGGAACTGCAGGTTGGGCACCTGTTCGGCGGCCTGGATCAGCAGCCGGACGGCACCTTCGAGATCGCCGCTGCGCGCCGCCAGGACGCCCTTGTTGTTGAGTTCGACGATTTCCTTGCCGACCTGGTCGAGCAGCGCCTTGCCGGCGTCGGGCTGGCCGGTCTTGGCGAAGACGTTGGTGATGTGGTCGATCAGGTGGGTGTCTTCGTGGTTCTCGGCGGCCACCTGGCGCATGATCTGGCCGGCCGCTTCCTCCTTGCCCGTCGCGAAACAGGCGTGAGCCAGGTCGACGGCCAGGCGCTGCGAGGTGTGCCGGCCTTTTTCGGCAGCTTCGCTGGCGATGGTCTGCTGCAGGGCCAGCGCCTGGTCGACCAGCGCCTTGGCCTTTTCGCCGGCGCCTTCGGCGTGCAGGCACAGGCTTTCGGTGACCAGTGCGGCCAGTTCGGCCTGCTTGTCGCCGCGCAGTTCGCGCTTCATCTCGGCGGCAATCTTGCGCGAGGCGGCGACGTCGCCGCGCTCGACCAGTACCCGTGACAGGTTGGCGAAATCGTCGGCCGTCCGCAGGCTGGACCCGCGACTGCGCTCGATGACCTTGCCGTAGGCCTTCTCGGCCGCCAGCAGATCCTTGTTGCGGGCCGCCACGTCACCAACCAGGCGTTGCCGGACGGTGTTGTGCGGCGAGGCGTCGGCCCCCCGCTGCAGAACCTGTTGCGCTTCCTGCAAGCGCCCCTGCGCTTCGTGCACCGAAGCGAGAAAATCGTAGGCCGAGAGGAATTCCGGGGCATCCTGCGTGACCTGCTCGGCCAGCTGTTCGGCTTCGTCGAGCGCGCCGCGGTCGCGCAGGGCCATGGCCAGCCCCATCTTGGCCCAGGGCACGACACGGCCCTCGAGCACACGACGGAAGACCTCTTCGGCTTCCCGCGTCAGCCCCAGCTGGTGCAGGAACTCGCCCTTGAAACGCAGGGCGTCGTACATGTAGGCCGGCTGTTGCTGGATGACGCGATCGCAGGCAGTAATCGCCTCCTGCAGGGCGCCGCGCTCGATCTGCTCATAGATGCGGCCAAGCACATGTTTCTTGTAGATCGCCCGAACCAGCCGGGCCTGCAACTGGTCGGCGGTAAACGGCTTGATCAGGTAATCGTCGGGCGCCAGTTCGGCCAGCGCCACGACATTGGTGTAGCCGCGCTCGCTGGTGATGATCATGTACACCGTGGACAGCGGAATCAGGTGGGCATGACGCAACTCTTCGAGCAGTTGCTGGCCGTCGCGACCGTCATCAAGCACGAAATCGGAGAGGATGATGTCGAAGCGGTTGCCCTTGACCTGGCGGATCACTTCGGCCGAATTGCCGGCACCATGGACCATCGTCACGTTCAGCGCGCCGAGCATCAGGCGCAAGGCATCGCGCGCCGGCGCATGGCGGTCGACGATCAGGACTCTTTTCTTGGTCAGCGCCTGCTGCAGTACCAGCAGCATCTCTTCGTTGTCGAGCGCGCTGACACCCTTGGCTTGGCTCGTATTCATCATCGTCAAGTTACTGCACTTCGCAGGACAGGGCAAGGATTGAGCGTCGGCGCCCGGCCAGGCAAAACCCGCCAATACGTCATGCATTTCACATGCCCGGGGCGGCCAGCCGTGCTATGTTTTCGTTATTTGGCATCGACTGCCCACTGAATGACGCACAAAATCACCGTTCCCACCCTCGATCTCCAGGTCGGCATGTTCGTCAGCGATCTCGATCGGCCGTGGATCGAAACCCCGTTTCTGATGCAGGGACTGCTGATCGAAAACGCCGCTCAGATCGCCACCTTGCAGCAGTATTGCCAGCAGGTCACCATCGACCGCAGTCGTTCGCTGGGCGACGCCTACGCGCCGCGCAACCATGGCCGGGATGCGCGGCGCCAGCCTGGCAAGGCGCCGCTTTTCCAGCAGCTCGCCGACGCCCGGCCCAACGACTTTGCCGCCATCTGCCGCCAACTGCGCATCGAACCCGTGCTGCGCCGCTACCGTTTTTCGCCCGATCTCAATCCAGCCGACCAGCAAAGCCCGCTGGAGGCTGAGCTGCTCTATTCGGCCCCGATTGTCGACGATGTCAAACGGACCCTGAAATCGATCCGCGACGCCATCGCCAACGCCGAAAGCGTATCGCTCAACGAGGTCGGCAAGCAGGTCGCCGAAATGGCGCGCAGCGTCGAACGCAACCCCGAGGCGATGATCTGGTTGGCCCGCCTGCGCTCGACCGACCAATATTCGTACGACCACGCGCTCGACGTGTCGGTCCACATGATGGTTTTCGCCCGCTTTCTCGGGCTGGCGCCCACGGTCATCGAGCAGCTTGGCATCGCCGGCCTGATGCAGGATATCGGCAAGATCGACATTCCGAGCTGTGTCCTCAACAAGCCGGACAATCTGACCGACGAGGAATACCGGCTGGTCCAGTCGCACGTCGCCAGCTCGATCGAAATGCTGCTCGGCCAGGCGACCTTCCCCAATCACGTCCTGGAGATCGTCGCCAGCCACCACGAGCGGGCCGACGGCAGCGGCTACCCCCGGCGCCTGAAGGGCGAGCGCATCTCCTTTCACGGCGAACTGGCCGGCCTGGTCGACACCTATTGCGCGATGACTCGCGATCGCGCCTACGGCACCGCCATTTCTTCGCAGAAGGCGCTCGAAACGCTGATCAGCATGCGCGGCAGCAAGTTTCGCGAGCCGGTCGTCGACCAGTTCATCCAGTGCATCGGCCTGTACCCGGTCGGCAGCCTGGTCGAACTCAATTCCGGCGAAGTCGGCGTGGTCATCCAGCAAAACCAGGTGCGCCGCCTGAAGCCGCGCCTGATGATCCTGCTCGGCCCGGACAAGAGTATCGAGCGCAATCCGATCACGCTCGACCTGATGATGGCGCCGACGACGCCGACCGGCGAACCCTACCGCATCCTGCGCGCCCTGCCGGCCAACGCCTACGGGATCGATCCCGGCGAATTTTATCTGGCCTGAGATGGCGACCGACCAGTTCATCACCCGCCAGTGCGACCGCATCGACCAGACGACGGGGTTGCCGCTTTTCGCCAGCGCCCTGGCCGATCTGCCGAAAATGATCCGGGCCAACGACCCGCAACTGGGGCTCGGCATCATCGCCCTGGCCATCGTTCCCGATCCCTTGTATCTGCGCCAGTCGACCGATGCCGTGCACAAGTTGCGCCTGCGCGTCAGCCAGGAAATCCAGGCCAGCCTGCGGCCCCAGGATCGCGTCTACACCGTCAGCCAGCGCGAATGGCTGATCATCCAGCCCAACCTGCTCAGCAGCGCCGCACCGATGCTGGCCATGATCCGCCTGCGCGACAAGCTGATGGCAATCAGCGGCGTGAACATCAGCTACATTCCCCGCCTGGCGCTCGGCTCGGCGCTCTGGCCGGACAACGGCGACGATGCGCTGTTTTTAATCCAGTCGGCACGGATCGCCCGCCAGTTTGCCGAACAGGGCAACCCCGACCTGCGGACCTACCAGCCGGCGATGGAGTCAGAAGGCGAAAACGAACACGGCCTGCTCGCCGAGCTACGTCAGGCGCTCAGCGACAACCACGGACTGGCGCTGCATCTGCAACCGCAGATGGATATCGCCAGCGGTCGTTGCATCGGCGCCGAAGCATTGTTGCGCTGGCAGCGCGACAATGGTGAATGGGTGGCGCCGCCACGGATTCTCGAAGCCATCGACCGCCTCGGCCAGCGCCAGGCCTTCAACCGCTGGCTGCTGCACCAGGCCTCGCAGATCCAGAAGCAGCTGGTCGAGCACGACATCGACATCGCGCTGTCGCTGAACCTGTCGGCTAACGACCTGCTCGACGTCGAACTGCCGGACATGATCGGCCAGGCGCTGGCCACCTGGGATCTCGATCCGCAGAAATTCCTGCTCGAAATCACCGAGACGATGATGATCGAGGAAAGCTGGCAGGTCATGGACGTCCTCAACCGGCTGCGCCAGCTCGGCCTGCGCCTGTCGATCGACGACTTCGGCACCGGCTATGCCGGCATGGGCTACCTGCAGCGCCTGCCGGTGCAGGAAGTCAAGATCGACCAGACCTTTGTCCGCCAGGTGGTCGATTCCGCCAAGGCACGCGAAATCATCGCCGCGGTCATCCAGCTGGCCGGCAAGCTGGAGATGAGCGTCATCGCCGAAGGCGTCGAAACGCCGGACGCGCTCGATGCGCTGAAAAAACTGGGCTGCGGCCACGCGCAGGGTTTCCTGTTTTCACCGGCCCTGGCGCTGCCCGATTTCGTCGAGTGGTGGGCAGCCAGGCAGGCTGCGGACGGATCAGCAAGCAGCGCCGGAAACTGTGATTTTTCAGCGTCCTGACGTAAAATCTGCGGTCCGCTACTGCACTGCAACAATCCCTTCCCGATGCTCTATCCCACCCGTTTCGATGTCATTGTCGTCGGCGGCGGTCACGCCGGCACCGAAGCTGCGCTGGCCGCGGCACGGGCCGGTGCGAACACACTGCTGCTGACCCACAACCTCGACACGCTGGGGGCGATGAGTTGCAACCCGTCGATCGGCGGCATCGGCAAGGGCCATCTGGTCCGCGAGGTCGATGCGCTGGGCGGGGCGATGGCAGCGGCCACCGACGAATCGGGTATCCAGTTCCGCATCCTCAACGCCTCGAAGGGTCCGGCCGTGCGCGCCACCCGCGCCCAGGCCGACCGCGTGCTGTACAAGCAGGCAATCCGTTCGCGCCTGGAAAACCAGACCAATCTGACCATCTTCGCCGAAGCCTGCGACGACCTGATCGTCGAAGGCGAACGCGTCGCCGGTGCGGTGACGCAACTCGGCATCCGTTTCCTGGCCGACGCCATCGTGCTGACCGCCGGCACCTTCCTCAACGGCAAGATTCACGTCGGGCTGGAGAACTACACCGGCGGCCGCATGGGCGATCCGCCCTCGGTCTCGCTGGCCGCCCGGCTGAAGGAATTGCAGCTGCCGCAAGGCCGCCTGAAGACCGGCACGCCGCCGCGCCTGGACGGCAAGACCATCGATTTCTCGGTGATGGAGGAGCAGCATTCAGATAACCCGCTGCCGGTCTTCTCCTTCCTCGGCCACGCCGCGCAGCACCCGAAACAGTTGCCATGCTGGATCACCGAAACCAACGAACGCACACACGACATCATCCGCAGCGGTCTCGACCGCTCGCCGATGTACACCGGCGTCATCGAAGGCGTCGGGCCGCGCTACTGCCCGTCGATCGAGGATAAGATCCACCGCTTCGCCGACAAGGACAGACACAACGTCTTCCTTGAGCCGGAAGGCCTGACGACGCACGAGATCTACCCGAACGGCGTGTCGACCAGCCTGCCCTTCGACATCCAGCTGGCGCTGGTGCGCTCGATCCGCGGCATGGAAAACGTGCATATCCTGCGCCCCGGCTACGCCATCGAATACGATTTCTACGACCCGCGCGGCCTCAAGGACACGCTGGAAACCAAGCAGATCGCCGGCCTGTTCTTCGCCGGCCAGATCAACGGCACGACTGGCTACGAGGAAGCAGCCGCGCAAGGCCTGTTGGCCGGCATCAACGCGGTGAATTACGTCAAGGGCCGCGCCGGCTGGTGCCCCAAGCGCAACGAAGCCTATCTCGGCGTGCTGGTCGACGACCTGATCACCCGCGGCGTCGCCGATCCTTACCGGATGTTCACCAGCCGCGCCGAGTATCGCCTGAGCCTGCGCGAGGACAACGCCGACCTGCGCCTGACCGAGCAGGGCAGGGCGCTCGGCCTGGTCGACGACATCCGCTGGGACGCCTTCTGCCGCAAACGCGATGCCATCGCCGCCGAGCAGGAACGCCTGAAAGCCACCTGGGTCAATCCGAAAATCACGCCGGCCGAAGACTGCATCCGCGTCCTTGGCAAGGCCATCGAACACGAATACAACCTGTTCGAACTGCTGCGCCGGCCGGAAGTCAGCTACGAATCCCTGCTGACGCTGCAATGCTACGGTCAGCCCGAAATTTCGGCCAAAATTGAAATGGACCCGGCGGTCGTCGAGCAGCTCGAAATCTCCGCCAAGTACCAGGGCTACATCGACCGCCAGGCCGAGGAAGTCGCCAAGTCGGCCAGCTACGAAAACACCCTGCTGCCGGCCGATCTCGACTACGCCACCGTCGCCGGCCTGTCCAACGAAGTCAGGCAGAAGCTCGCCCAGCACAAGCCGCAGACCATCGGCCAGGCCTCGCGCCTCCAGGGCATCACGCCGGCCGCCATTTCGTTGCTGCTGATCCACCTCAAGCGGCACAACCTGGGTCAGGCCGCGTGAGCCCGATCAGCCTGGCGGCGGGCCTCGCCGATCTCGAAATCGCCCTGCCCGAGGCGGCGCAGCACCAGTTGCTCGCCTTCCGCGACCTGCTGCTCAAGTGGAACAAGACCTACAACCTGACCGCCCTGCGCGACCCGGCTCAGGCCATCTCGCACCACCTGCTCGACTCGCTGGCCATCCTGCCGCATGTCGGCCCCGGCCCGCTGCTCGACGTCGGCAGCGGCGGTGGCCTGCCCGGCAACCCGCTGGCCATCGCCCGGCCCGAACAGGCGGTCAGCATGGTCGACACCGTCCAGAAAAAAACCACCTTCCTGCAACAGGCTGTCATCGAACTGGGGCTGAAGAA
>CAIXSK010000041.1 GCA_903922075.1 uncultured beta proteobacterium
AGGATACCGGCATCGGGATGTCGGCCGAACAACTGGCCAACCTGTTCCAGGCCTTCTCGCAGGGCGACAGCTCGGTGACCCGCAAATTTGGCGGTACCGGCCTCGGCCTGGTCATCTGCAAGCGCCTGATCGAACTGATGGGCGGCGACATCTGGGTCGAGAGCCGGCCCCAGACAGGGGCGACCTTCGCCTTCCACGTCGTTCTCGGCGTCGAGGACAGCCCGCCGGCCACCCCCGCCCTGCCCGGCTATCGGGTGCTGGTCGTCGACGACAACGACCTGGCACGCAGCGTCCTGGAGCGGCTGCTCTCCAAGAACGGCTGCCTGGTCCGCACCGTCGATTCCGGCGAGGCCGCGCTGGCCGCGCTGCGCGACCCGGCCGCCCAGTCCTTCGACTGCGTGATGGTCGACCTCAACATGCCGGGCATGGATGGCCTGGCCCTCGCCCAGCACATCCGCTCCGGCCCCGACCAGGCGACCAAGCTGATCATGGTGACCGCCGAAAACATCCATACGGCGCGCTTCCGCCACGCCCTGGACGACTTTGACGACGTCATGGAAAAGCCGGTCACCGCGGCCCGCATCAGCGAAGTGCTGGCCAACCTCCAGCATCGCGCCACGGCGAAAGCGGTCGAGCTGGCGAAAATGGCGCCGCTGGCCGGCGTCCGCCTGCTGGTTGCCGAGGACGTGCCGACCAACCAGCTGATCATGCGCGACCTGCTTGAATCGCTGGGCGCCACGGTCGAGGTCGCCGACAACGGTGCACTGGCGCTGCAGCTCCTGGAAAATCACCGCGACGAGATCGACCTGATCCTGATGGACATCCAGATGCCCGAAATGGATGGCCTGCAGGCGGCCCGTCGCATCCGTGCCGGCCAGGTGCGGGCCGACATCCCGATCATCGCGCTGACCGCCCACGCCTTCGAGGAAGAACGGCAGCGGGCACTGGCTGCCGGCATGAACGACTTCCTGACCAAGCCAATCGAACCGCCGCAACTGATCGCCATCATCCAGCGCTACCGCCCGGCGCGGCCGGTGGTGGCCGAAGAAGCAGGAGCGGCGCCGGCACCGGCTGCAACGGCCATCCCGGACATTCCCGGCATCGACGTCGCCGACGGCCTGCGCCGCATGCTCAACCGGCAGGCCTTGTACGAAAAGGTGCTGCGCGACTTCCATGTCCGCTTTGTTGGCGAGGCCGGGCGCATCCGCCAGGCGCTCGCCACCGGCGACACCGAAGCAGCCGCCCGCCAGGCCCACAGCCTGAAGGGCACGGGCGGCATGGTCGGCGCCAAGGGCGTCGCCGAGCAGGCCGCATTGCTGGAGCAGGCGATCAAGGCCGGCAGCCCGGAGGTCGAGGCGCGGCTGGCGCAATTCGAAGGCGAGCTGAATCAGGTGCTCGACGGCATCAAGGCCGCGTTCGGCTTGAACTGACCGCAGCAACGAAAAAGGGCCGAATTTCAATTTCGGCCCTTTTTTGCCTTCGACCGTAGCATTTGGTCGAATTCGCTGCGATTTACTCGTCTTCGTCGTGCAGCTGGAACTTGCCGGCCAGTTGTTGCTGGATGTTCGGCGGCACCGCGGCGTAACGGGCGAATTCGATGCTGTAGCTGCCCTGGCCGCCGGTCAGCGACTTCAGCCGCGACTGGTAGTCATTCAGCTCGGCCAGCGGCACTTCGCCGGTGATCGCCGCCATGCCGTGGCTGCGCCCGTCGGTACCGGTGATGTGGCCGCGGCGGCCGGACAGGTCGCCGGTCAGGTCGCCGATGGCGCCTTCCGGCAGGACGATCTCGATGGTCACGATCGGTTCCAGCACGATCGGCTTGGCGCCACGAATGGCCTCGATCACCGCCTTGCGGCCGGCGATGGTGAAGGCGACTTCCTTGCCATCCACCGCATGGGTCTTGCCGTCGAACACCGTGACCTTCAGGTCGTCGACCGCATAGCCGGCGACGACGCCGCCTTCCAGCCCCTGGCGCACGCCCTTCTCGACCGCGGCCATGAAGACGCCGGGAATGACGCCACCCTTGACCGCATCGACGAACTCGAAGCCCTCGCCGCGCCCCTTCGGCTCGATGCGCAGATGCACCTCGCCGAACTGGCCGGCGCCGCCCGACTGCTTCTTGTGCCGGTAGATTGCCTCGGCAGCGCCGGTAATCGTCTCGCAGTAGGGAATGCGCGGTGGCTTGGTATCGACTTCCAGCTTGTACTGGCCGGCCATGCGCGCCAGCTTGGCCTTCAGGTGGATTTCGCCGAGGCCGCGGATGACCGTTTCATTGCTGGTCGGGTGGCGCTCGACGACGAAGGTCGGGTCTTCCATGGCCAGCTTGCCGAGGATGTCGAACAGGCGCTGCTCGTCGCCCTTCTTCTTGGTCTCGACGGCCAGCCCGGCCATCGGCTTGGGAAATTCGAGCGGCACCAGGTGGATATGGTCCTCGTCGTGCGAATCGTGAAGCACGCAGTCGAATTCGATTTCATCGACCTTGGCGATGGCGCCGATATCGCCCGGCAGCAGTTGGTCGACTTCGACCGTGTCCTTGCCCTGCAACTGGTAGAGGTGGGCGACCTTGAACGGCCGCTTGCCGTCGCCGACGAACAGCTGGGCGTCCTTGCGGACCGTGCCCTGATGGACGCGGAAGATGCCGATCTTGCCCATGTAGGGGTCGGCGACCACCTTGAAGACATGGGCCAGCACGTGCTTGGCAGCATCCGGCTCGGCGTGGAAGGGCTCGGTCACGTTGCCCGGCTCGCCCTTGTAGAACGGCGGCGGGTTGCCTTCGGCCGGGTTCGGGGCCAGCGCGGCCAGCACGTGCAGCAGCTCCCGGATGCCGGCGCCAGTCTTGGCCGAGGTAAACAGAATGGGGATCAGGTGGCCTTCGCGCAGCGCCTTCTCGAACGGCGCATGCAGCGCCGCGGCGCTCGGGTCGGCGCCATCTTCGAGGTACTGGGCGAGCAGGTCCTCGTCTTCCTCGACGATCTGGTCGATCAGCGCCCGGTGGGCGGCGGCCACCGATTCGAAATCGGCGTCGCCGGCGTCATGCTCGAGCACTTCGACGACATCGGCGGCGCCGTGGGCCGGCAGGTCGAGCAGCATGCACTGCTTGCCGAAGCGTTGGCGGATATCGGCGACCAGGCCGGGCAGGTCGAGGTTGTCGGCATCGATCTTGTTGATCACGATCATCCGGCACAGCTTGCGCTCGGCGGCGTGGCGCATCATCCGCTCGGTCATCAGCTCGACGCCGGTCTGGGCGTTGATGACGACCAGCGCGGTATCGACGCCGGCCAGCGCGGCGATGGCCTGACCGGCAAAGTCCGGGTAGCCCGGGGTGTCGATCAGGTGAATGTGGGTGTCTTCGTGGCCAAAATTAACGACGGCCGACGTCAGGGAGTGACCGGCTTCCTTCTCCTGGGCGTCGAAGTCGGCAACGGTGTTGCCCTTGTCGACGCTGCCTTTCGCGGGAATCGTGCCGGTCGCGAACAACAGCGCCTCGGCCAGGCTGGTCTTGCCGGCGGCACCATGGCCAACCAGTGCGATGGAACGGAGCGTCTCGGTGGTGGTCTTGGACATCTTGTTCTCCCTGAGCAATAAATCAGCAGCGAATCAACGGTTCTTTTCAGCCTCGATCATTTCGGCCACCATCTTCTCGGCAAAATGCGGCCCCAGCCCGGCGATCAGGCCACCGGCCAAGGCCACCAGCGCCAGCCCGGCGATCAGCTGGATCGCCGCCCGGCGAAACTCCGGGCCGTGGCTCAGCGCAAACCAGACCGGCCCGATCACCGGCAACAGCAGCACCGGCAAGCCGGTCTTCCAGCCGAAGCTGAAGGCGGCGGGCACGGTGCCGATGTAGCCGATCAGCAACAACAGGCCGCCGGCGGCCAGCGACAGGGTCGACACGACGGCGAAGCTGATGAAGCCCCAGTCCATTATTTCTTCACCTTCTGCGGTCGCGTCCAGCCGGGCAGCGTCAGCTGCCTGGCCCGCGATACGGTCAGCGCGTCGGGCGGCGCGTTCTTGGTCAGCGTCGTGCCGGCGCCCAGCGTCGCGCCACGGCCGACCGTCACCGGCGCCACCAGTTGGGTGTCGGAACCGATGAAGACATCGTCCTCGATGATCGTCTTGTGCTTGTTGGCGCCGTCGTAGTTGCAGGTGATCGTACCGGCGCCGACGTTCACCCGCTGGCCGATCTCGGCATCGCCGATGTAGGCCAGGTGGTTGGCCTTGGACTGGGCGGCGATCTTGCTGTTCTTGACCTCGACGAAGTTGCCGATATGCACTTCCGGGCCGAGTTCGGCCCCCGGGCGCAGGCGGGCATAGGGGCCGAGCACACCGTCCGGCCCGATCACCGCGTCCTCGAAATGACAGAAGGCGGCGATCCGCGTCCCGGCGCCGACCTTGACGTTCTTCAGCACACAATAAGGCCCGACGTCGACGGCATCGCCCAGCTCAACCTTGCCTTCGAACACGCAGCCGACATCGATGGCGACGTCGCGGCCATGGGCCAGCGTGCCGCGGATGTCGATGCGCGCCGGATCGGCCAGGCGCACGCCGGCGACCAGCAGCTGGTCGGCCAGGTTGCGCTGATGCTGGCGCTCCAGTTCGGCCAGCTGGACCTTGCTGTTGACGCCGAGTACTTCCCATTCGCCCTCGGGCTGCGCGGTGCGCACCGGCAGGCCTTCGGCCACCGCCAGCGCGACGATATCGGTCAGGTAGTACTCGCCCTGGCTGTTGTCATTCTTCAGTTTGCCCAGCCAGTCGGCCAGCCGCGCCGTGGGAATCGCCATGATGCCGGTATTGACCTCGCGAATCGCCTTCTGTTCGGCCGTCGCATCCTTTTCCTCGACGATGCTGACCATGTTACCCGCCGCATCGCGGACGATGCGGCCATAGCCGGTCGGGTTGGCGAGATCGACGGTGAGCACCGACAGGCCGTCCTGGCCGGCCTGCAGCAGGCGCTTCAGCGTCGCCACGGTGGTCAGCGGCACATCGCCGTACAGCACCAGGGTCTGCGCCGCCGTGCCGAGTGCCGGCACGGCCTGGGCGACGGCATGGCCGGTGCCCAGCTGCTGCGCCTGCTCGGCCCACGAAATATCGGTCGCCGAAAGGCTCGACCGTACCATTTCGCCGCCGTGGCCATAAACGACGATCAGTTTTTCCGGAGAGAGTTGGCGGGCGGTGTCGATGACGTGCTGGGCCAAGGGTTTGCCGGCAATCGGGTGGAGCACCTTGGGCAGGTTGGAATGCATGCGCTTGCCTTGGCCAGCCGCGAGAATGACGATGTTCATGGCGTTTTCTTCAAATTGATGTCGGCCACTCGGCCGCTGGGGTTCATGCGATCTTTTTTTGTTCCTTGCCGCCGAGGATGTCGTTGAGGACAGCCTTGCCGCGCGCCGAGACAAACCAATGGAGGACATTCTTGTCGTTGATGCGGGTTTCGATGACCCCCATCGCCTTCATGACGCTCAGGCGCTGGCTGACGAAATCGCGGGCCAGGCCGGTGCTATCGCAGATCGCCACCAGATTGCCGTAGACAAAGCATTCCTCGGCCAGGGCGCGGAGGATCTCGACGTCGTTGTAGGAAAGCACTTCCTTGGGATCGGGCGCGGCCAGTTTGACCGGCTCCGCCTCGGACTTCGGCGCGACGATGGGTTCATCGCGCTTTTGCTGTTTCAGATGACCGACCTCGCGGCGGACCTGGTCGATCTGCCCCATCAGCCGTTGCACCATATTCTCGAACAAGCGGCGGGAAGCGACGACGTAGATCAGGCAAAACCCGGCAAAAACGTAGAAATCGACCGGCTTGGTCCGCGCCCCTTCGAGCAGGGTGCTGGAAATCATGTTCAGGAACAGCGGTACGGTCAGCGCGGCCACGACGCCGAAGACCGGGTACTTGACCCAGTCGCGGCGGGCGGGTTCGCCGTGCCGGTCAGCCAGGAAGTAATTGGCGATGCCACCGAGAATGCCGGCGACAACCATGATGGCCAGGATGAGCAGCATGTGCCCGTCGAGCGCGCCGCTCGGAGTCGTCACCTGCAGCGCAGGTTGCAGATCAGCCGACATAAGTCCCCCTTGTGATCATGGTGCATTTTCACATGATTGACGCGGGCTGTCGAAGGCTGAGCGCAGCTCCCGGCGGCCGAATGCTACGGTCGCCAGCATTTTTTGGCCAAAATCGAAAAAAACCCCGCGGGCCTTTCAGCCGGCGAGGTTTTTCGGGATCGCTTGCAGTTCAGCGCGGCAGCGTCGTCGAGCCCATCAGGAAGGCATCGACTTCGCGGGCAGCCTGACGACCCTCACGGATCGCCCAGACGACCAGCGACTGGCCACGACGCACGTCGCCGGCCGCGTAGACCTTGGCGACATTGGTCGCGTAGCAGCCTTCGCCGTCAGTCGTCGCCTTGGCGTTCTGGCGCGCATCCTTGTCGACGCCAAAGGCGTCGAGCAGGCTGCCCACCGGATTGGTGAAGCCCATGGCCAGGAAGGCGGCATCGCACGGCAGTTCGAATTCCGAACCGGCAACTTCGCTCATCTTGCCGCCCTGCCATTCCAGACGGACGGCCTTCAGCGCCTTGACGTTGCCCTTGCCGTCATCGACGAAGCCCTTGGTGGCCACGGCGAATTCGCGGACGGTGTCACCTTCCTTGTGCGACGACGAAGTGCGCATCTTCAGCGGCCAGTACGGCCAGACCAGCGGCTTGTCTTCCTCGGCCGGCGGGGCCGGCATCAGCTCGAACTGGGTCACCGAGGCGGCGCCGTGGCGGTAGCTGGTGCCGACGCAGTCGGAACCGGTATCGCCGCCGCCGATCACGACGACGTGCTTGCCCTTGACGTTGATCGGGTTCTTGATGCCCTGCTGGACTTCCTTGTTCTGCGGAATCAGGAATTCCAGCGCGGCGTAAATACCCTTCAGCTCACGGCCCGGCACCGGCAGATCGCGCGGCACTTCCGAGCCGGCGGCGAGGATCACGGCGTCGAAATCCTTCTTCAACTGCTCGGCCGAAACGGTTTCGGTTGCATCGTTGTTGATGCCGACCGGGATGTTCTTGTCGCCGACGATGACCTTGGTCTTGAAGACCACGCCCTCGGCTTCCATCTGGGCGACGCGACGGTCGATCACCGACTTGTTCAGCTTGAAGTCGGGGATGCCGAAGCCGAGCAGGCCGCCGATCCGGCTGGATTTTTCGAACACGGTCACGTCATGGCCGACGCGCGCCAGTTGCTGGGCGGCAGCCATGCCGGCCGGGCCTGAACCGACGACGGCAATCTTCTTGCCGGTCTTGACCGTGGCCGGCTGCGGCACGACCCAACCCATTTCCCAGCCCTTGTCGATGATGAAGTGCTCGATCGACTTGATGCCCACCGGCGCGGCGTTGATGCCCAGGGTACAGGCAGCCTCGCACGGTGCCGGACAGATGCGGCCGGTAAAATCCGGGAAGTTGTTGGTTGAATGCAGCACTTCCAGCGCCTGCTTCCAGTTGCCGCGGTAAACCAGATCGTTCCAGTCCGGAATGATGTTGTTGACCGGGCAGCCGTTGTTGCAGAACGGAATGCCGCAATCCATGCAGCGCGCGCCCTGGGTCTTGGCCTGATCGTCCGACAACGTTTGGACGAACTCCTTGTAATGCGTCAGGCGCTTTTCGATCGGTTCGTAGCCCTCGTCGAGGCGCTCGAACTCCATGAATCCAGTCGGCTTGCCCATTATGCGGCCTCCTTCTGTGCAGCAGCGGCCATCTCGGTGAGCGCCCGCTTGTACTCGTGCGGATAAACTTTGACGAACTTCTCGCGATAGGTATCCCAGTTGGCGAGAATCTTCTTGGCGGTGGCGCTGCCGGTGTACTCGGCATGACGGGTGATCATGTCCTTGAGCTGCGTTTCGTCGGCAATACCGCGATGCAGCGGCTCGCCAGCGGCGTGACGGTTGGCCGGCAAGATCTTTTCCAGGGCGACCTGAGCCAGGTTGCAACGGTTCTTGAAGCTGCCGTCCTCGTCCAGCACATAGGAAATGCCGCCCGACATGCCGGCCGCGTAGTTGCGCCCGGTCATACCGAGAACGACCACGGTACCGCCGGTCATGTATTCGCAGCCATGGTCACCGACGCCCTCGACCACCGCCGTGGCGCCGGAATTGCGGACGCAGAAGCGTTCGCCGCCGACACCGGCGAAGAAGGACTCGCCCTCGGTCGCGCCGTACATCACGGTGTTGCCACAGATGATGTTGTGTTGCGTATCGCCGCGGAAATCCGGGCTCGGCTTGATGATGATGCGACCGCCCGACAGCCCCTTGCCGACGTAGTCGTTACCTTCGCCGGTCAGCTCCAGCGTCACGCCCTTGGCCAGGAAGGCACCGAAGGCCTGGCCGGCGGTGCCGGTCAGCTTAACGTGGATGGTGTCGTCCGGCAGGCCGGCGTGGCCGTAGCGACGGGCGACTTCGCCCGAGAGCATGGTGCCGCAGGTACGGTTGACGTTGATGATCGAGGTCTCGATCTGGACCTTCTGGCCCTTTTCCAGCGCCGGCTTGGCCTGTTCGATCAGCTTGTGATCGAGCGCCTTGTTGAGCCCGTGATCCTGGCCTTCGGTGTGGCGACGCGAGACGTCGGCCGGCACGTTCGGCTGGTAGAAGATC
>CAIXSK010000042.1 GCA_903922075.1 uncultured beta proteobacterium
GAGGCCGAGGCGGCGGGTGCAGCGCCGCAGCAGGATACCAATTGGGAAGAGGTCAATACCAAGCTCGATCTGGCCAAGGCTTACGAGGAAATGGGCGATCTTGAAGGAGCCCGCGAACTGTTGCAGGAAGTGGTTGGCGAAGGTCCGGTCGATCTGGTCGAACAGGCGCGTACGATACTCGGCCGCATAGGCGGGTAGAATTCAGGCTTGTGAAGGCAGATGGCCCCGCAAAGGGGCCATCTGCATTTTTGGAGCCCGGTTTGTTGCATCCTTCTTGTGCCTTGATCGTCTGGCTGGCCAGCGTTGTCGGCGTGCAGTTCGTCGGCTATGGCGGACTGGCGCTGCTGATTGTCGGCGCGCTGATCCTTGCCCCGGCGGCCGGCCGACGCTGGCTCGGCTATATCCGGCGCGCCCGCTGGTTGCTGCTGACCCTCTGGTTGATCCTGGCTTACAACACGCCGGGCGAAGCCTGGCGCGACCAGGTCTGGGCGCCGACCTACGAAGGTGTTGCCGAGGCGAATCTGCAGGCGGTGCGGCTGATTGCCATGCTGGCCTGTCTGGCCTGGCTGTTCGTGCGTCTGGGTCGGGATGGCATGATCAGTGGCCTGTGGGGCTTGTTGCAGCCTTTTCGTCGGGCCGGGCTGGATGTCGAGCGGCTGGTCGTGCGCCTGTCGCTGGTCCTCGACAATTTGGAAACGATGCCGGAACAAGGTGCCTGGCGGCGCATTCTGGCCGATCACGCGGCGGCGGCCGGCGGGCCGGAGGTGCTGCATCTGGACGTAGTTGACTGGCGGGCATCGGACTCGATGCTGGTTGTTGCCGCTGGTTTGGGATTATCGGGAGCCATCTGGCTATGAGAATTGCGCTGGGAATCGAATATTGCGGCTCGGGTTTTCGCGGCTGGCAGAGCCAGGCTGGCGGCGGCACGGTGCAGGATGCTCTGGAGGCGGCGCTGGCCCAGATCGCCGGCGAGAAAATCGGCGTGCTGTGCGCCGGGCGGACCGATGCCGGCGTCCATGCGACACATCAGGTCGCGCATTTCGACACCACCGTCGAACGTCCGCTCAGCGCCTGGGTGCGCGGCGTCAATTCGCAATTGCCCGACGGGGTTGCCGTGCGCTGGGCGCAGCCGGTGGGCGACGAATTTCATGCCCGCTTCAGCGCCCGCGGCCGGCGTTATAGTTATCTGCTGCTCAACCGGCCGCAGCGGCCGGGGCTGTGGCAGGGGCGGCTGGGCTGGTTCCACCTGCCGCTCGATCTGGCGGCGATGCAGGAAGCCAGCCGTCGCCTGCATGGCGAGCATGACTTTTCGGCCTTTCGCGCCGCTGAGTGCCAGGCCAAGTCGCCGATCAAGATGCTGACGCAAGCCGAGGTCCGGCAATCGGGCAACCTGCTGATCTTCGATTTCGAGGCCAGCGCCTTCCTGCATCACATGGTGCGCAACCTGGTCGGGACTTTGGTCTATATTGGCAAAGGTGCCCAGTCGCCGGCGTGGATCGACGAGTTGCTGCAGGTCCGTGACCGCACGCGGGCAGCGCCGACCTTCTCGGCGGACGGCCTGTACTTCCGCGGTCCGATTTATGAAGCCCACTGGGGGCTGCCGGCGCCGGACGACGATCTGGTCGACTGTCTGCGGACGTGATGCGCCAAATGCTACGGTCGGCCCGAAAAAATGCCGAAAATTAATATTTTTCCCGTGAAGAGATGATGGGCGTGAACACAAGAATCAAGATTTGCGGCCTGACGCGAGAACAGGATGTCGACGCCGCCGTCGCCGCCGGTGCCGATGCGCTCGGCTTCGTTTTTTATCCGACCAGTCCGCGCTACGTGACGCCGCAGCGGGCGGCCGAGCTGGTCAAACGGGTTCCGCCCTTTGTCGATGTCGTCGGTTTGTTCGTCAACGAGGCGCCGGAAACTGTCCGTGCTGCCTGCGAAACCCTGCCGATCAACGTCCTGCAGTTTCATGGCGACGAGGATGCGACCTATTGCCGCCAGTTTTCAAGGCCTTATCTGCGCGCGGCGCGGGTGAGGCCGGGGCTCGATCTGGTAGAATTCGCCCGCTCGTTTCCCGATGCCCGGGGTCTGTTGCTGGATGCCTTTGTCGAGGGCTACGGCGGCGGCGGCCATGTCTTCGACTGGACGCTGATTCCGCCGGATCTTCCCTCATATCTGGTTCTCTCCGGCGGTCTGACCGCAGACAATGTTGGCGATGCCGTGCGGCGCGTCCGCCCGGTGGCCGTCGATGTCTCGTCCGGGGTCGAAGCGGGCAAGGGAATCAAGGATCACTCGAAAATCGCTGCCTTCGTGGCGGCCGTACGGAAAGCCGATGAGTCAATATAACTTCCCCGACGCCAAGGGCCATTTCGGCCCCTACGGTGGCGTCTTCGTGGCCGAGACGCTGTTTGGTGCGCTCGATGAACTGAAGGCCGCCTACGCCGCCGCCCAGGCCGACCCGGCCTTCCGCGCCGAATACGATTACGAACTGAAGCATTTCGTCGGCCGCCCGTCGCCGATCTACCACGCCAAACGCTGGTCCGACCTGCTCGGCGGCGCGCAAATTTATCTGAAGCGCGAAGACCTCAATCACACCGGCGCCCACAAGGTGAACAACTGCATCGGCCAGGCCATGCTCGCCAAGCGCATGGGCAAGCCGCGGGTGATCGCCGAAACCGGCGCCGGCCAGCACGGCGTCGCGACGGCCACCGTCGCCGCCCGCTACGGCATGGAATGCGTGGTCTACATGGGCAGCGAGGACGTCAAGCGCCAGGCTGCCAACGTCTACCGGATGAAGTTGCTCGGCGCCACCGTCGTCCCGGTCGAATCCGGCTCCAAGACGCTCAAGGATGCGCTGAACGAAGCGATGCGCGACTGGGTGACCAACATCCACAACACCTTCTACATCATCGGCACGGTCGCCGGCCCGCATCCGTACCCGATGCTGGTCCGCGACTTCCAGAAGATCATCGGCGAGGAATGTCTTGAGCAGATGCCGGAAATGGCCGGCCGCCAGCCGGATGCAGTGATCGCCGCGGTCGGCGGTGGGTCCAACGCGATGGGCATCTTCTACCCCTACATCAATGTCGAAGGCGTCCGCCTGATCGGCGTCGAGGCCGCCGGCTCCGGCATCGCCAGCGGCCATCATGCCGCCTCGCTGACGGCCGGCGTACCCGGCGTGCTGCACGGCAACCGCACCTACCTGCTGCAGGACGAGGATGGCCAGATCATCGAGACGCACTCGATCTCGGCCGGCCTCGACTACCCGGGCGTCGGCCCGGAGCATGCCTGGCTGAAGGATCTCGGTCGTGCCGAGTACGTGCCGATCGACGACAGCGAAGCGCTGGCCGCCTTCCACAACCTGTGCCGCCTCGAAGGCATCATCCCGGCGCTCGAATCCAGCCATGCGCTGGCCTATGCTGCCAAGCTGGCGCCGACGCTGGCCAAGGACAAGATTCTGCTGGTCAACCTCTCCGGCCGGGGTGACAAGGACATGCATACCGTGGCCGAGAAGTCGGGGATCGTTTTCTGATGTCGCGCATTCAACAAGCTTTCGAACGCCTGAACGGCGAAGGCCGCAAGGCGCTGATTCCCTTCGTTACCGCCGGCGACCCCGATGCCGCGCTGACCTTGCCGCTGATGCACACGCTGGTCGAGGCCGGGGCCGATGTCATCGAACTCGGTGTGCCGTTCTCTGACCCGATGGCCGACGGGCCGACCATCCAGCGCGCCTCCGAGCGGGCGCTGGCCAAGGGCATGACGCTGCGCAAGGTCTTGGCGCTGGTCGTCGAATTCCGCAAGACCGACGGCAAGACGCCAGTCGTGCTGATGGGCTACGCCAACCCGATCGAGGCGATGGGCCTGGAAAAATTCGCTGCCGCCGCTGCCCAGGCCGGCGTCGATGGCGTGCTGGTGGTCGATTATCCGCCGGAAGAAGCCGTAAATTTCGGCCGTGTGATGAAGGCCAACGGCATGGATCCGATCTTCCTGATCGCCCCGACCTCCAGTGCCGAGCGCATTGCGCACGTCGCCGAAATCGCCAGCGGTTACGTCTATTACGTCTCGCTGGCCGGGGTGACCGGTTCCGGCGCGCTGAATGTCGACGCGGTGGCCGAGCGCCTGCCGCTGATTCGCGAAAAGACCGGCCTGCCGGTCGGCGTCGGCTTCGGCATCCGCGACGCGGCGACCGCTGCCCGCATTGCCGCCTTTGCCGATGCCGTCGTGGTTGGCAGCCGGATCATCGAAGAAATTGAAAAATCGACGGCCGAAACTGCCTGTGCCAATGTGAAAGCACTGGTCGCCGACATTCGCCGTGGTGTGGACGAGGTGAAAAAATGAGCTGGCTGACCAAGCTTCTACCCCCCAAGATCAAACGCGAGCAGGGCGCCCAGCGCCGGGCCAGCCTGCCGGAAGGCCTGTGGAGCAAATGCCCGTCCTGCGAGGCAGTGCTCTATGCGACCGACCTCGAAAACAACCTGCAGGTCTGTCCCAAGTGCGGCCACCATAATCGCCTGAATTCGCGCCAGCGCCTCGAGGTGCTGCTCGACCCGGAAGGCCGCTTCGAGATCGGCGCCGAGGTGGTGCCGGTCGACAGCCTGAAATTCAAGGATTCCAAGAAATACCCGGATCGCCTGATGGAAGCCAATCAGTCCACCGGCGAGACCGATTCGCTGGTTGTGTTGCAGGGCGCCATCAAGACCATGCCGGTCGTCGCCGCCGCCTTCGAATTTGATTTCATGGGCGGCTCGATGGGTTCGGTGCTCGGCGAGCGTTTCGTGCGCGGCGTGCAGGTAGCGGTCGAACAGAAAATGCCCTTCATCTGCATCACCGCATCCGGCGGTGCGCGCATGCAGGAAGGCCTGTTCTCGCTAATGCAGATGGCCAAGACCACAGCGGCGCTGACCAAGCTTTCAGAAGCGGGCCAGCCCTTTATTTCCATCCTGACCGACCCGACCATGGGCGGCGTTTCCGCCTCCTTCGCCTTTGTCGGCGACGTAGTCATCGCCGAACCCGGCGCGCTGATCGGCTTTGCCGGCCCACGCGTCATCGAGCAGACGGTCCGCGAAACCCTGCCGGAAGGCTTCCAGCGTTCCGAATTCATCATGGAAAAGGGCGCTATCGACATGATTGTCGACCGCCGAGAACTGCGTGACCAGGTTGCGCGCATTCTGGCGCTTTTGCTCAAGTTGCCGGTGGCAGCTTGAGCGAGTTGTTAGTAGTTAGTCGCTAGTTGTTAGCTAGCAACTAGCGACTAATAACTAGCGACTAGCAACTAATGACTAAAGACGACTGGCTGCAGCATCTCGAAGGCCTGCACCCCAAGGGGCAGGCCGGCATCGAGCTGGGTCTGGACCGGATTCGGCAAGTCAAGGCCGCGCTCGGCCAGCGCCAGCATTGTCCGGTGATCATCGTCGGCGGTACCAACGGCAAAGGTTCGACCTGTGCCTATCTCGAAAACATCATCGACCGGGCGGGCTACAAGGTCGGCTGCTATACCTCGCCGCACCTGCTCGCCTACAACGAGCGAATCCGCCTGAACGGCAAGCCGGTCGGCGATGACGCGCTGTGTGCGGCTTTCGCCCGCGTCGAGGTGGCGCGCCTGCAGGCCGGCAATGTGGCGCTGACTTATTTCGAATTCGGCACGCTGGCCGCCTGGGAAGTCTTTGCCGAAGCGGGCGTCGAGGCAGCGATCCTCGAAGTCGGCCTCGGCGGCCGGCTCGATGCGGTCAACGCCTATGAGCCCGATGTCTCCATCGTCACCACCGTGGCGCTCGATCACACCGACTGGCTGGGGCCGGATCGCGACAGCATCGGTTTCGAGAAGGCGGGCATCTACCGCCCGGGCAAGCCGGCCCTGTGCGCCGATCCGCAGCCGCCGCAAAGCCTGCTCGACCACGCCGCGGCGATCGGCGCCGACCTGCGCTTGATCGGCCGCGATTTCGGCTTCGAGCGCCCGCCTGCGGAGACCGGCGAAAATCGCCTGCAATGGCGCTGGTGGTGCCGTTCCGGCGATCAGCTGATCAAGCGGGCGCTGGCTTATCCCGGCCTGCGCGGCTCGACCCAGCTTTATAACGCGGCGGTCGCCCTGGCAGCTCTCGATGCGCTGGGCGACAAGCTGCCGGTGACCATGCAGGCGATCCGCCCCGGCCTGATCGAGACTGAACTGGCCGGGCGATTCCAGGTGGTGCCGGGCAAGCCGGCCATCGTGCTCGATGTCGGCCACAATCCGCAGGCGATCAAAGTGCTGGCCGACAATATTTCAGGGATGGGTTTTTTCGACCGCACCCACGTCGTGCTCGGCATGCTCAACGACAAGGATATTGCCGGCGCGCTGCTGCCGCTCAAGGGCAGGGTCGATGTCTGGCACCTTGCGACGCTGGGCGGCCCGCGCGGCACCACGGCCGAAACGCTGGCCGCAATCATTGTCGATGGCGGCTTGGGCGGCGAGATCGTCTGCCACCCTTCGCCACAGGCGGCCATGCAGGCAGCCAAGGGGCAGGCGGCTGAAAGTGATAGAATCCTGGCCTTTGGATCCTTCTACACGGTAGCCGGCGCGCTCGAAACGCTCCGCAAAAAACCCTAGCCATGGACGACAACGACGCTCAGTTGCCCCTCAAGAAACGCGCCCGCCGCCGTCTGGTCGGGGCGATTTTCTTCGTTTCCGTGGTTGCGGTCGTCTTGCCCATGGTGATGGACCACGAGCCGCGCCAGACTGTGCAGGATGTCGAAATCCGGATTCCCGGCCAGGACGAAAAGCCGTTTGCGCCGAAGTTTGCCGCTTCGCCGGTCGAAAAGGCGCCGGAAAAGGCCCCGGCGGCCGTTCCGGAAGCCAAGCCGGCCGACGCTGCAGTCAAGCCGAGCGCCCGTGTTCTTGAAGTGGTCAAGGACGGCAAGGCGGTCGACAAGGCGCCTGAGAAGCCTGCCGAGAAGCCGGCGGCCAAGCCCGAAAAGGCACCGGAAAAGGCTGCCGAGAAGCCGCCTGCCAAACCCGCCGAAAAGGCGGTCGAAAAAGCCAAGACTGACGATGCCAAGCGCGCCGCCGCCTTGCTGGCCGGTCAGCCTGCCGAGAAACCGGCCGACAAGGGCGGTGAGTACCTGATCCTGATTGGCGCCTTCTCCAACGAAGCCAACGTCAAAACCCTGAAGACAAAGCTGAGCGAGCAGGGCATCAAGACCTTCAGCGAGCCGCTCGACACGCCACAGGGCAAGAAAACCCGGGTTCGGGCCGGACCGTTCGCCAGCCGTGATGCCGCCGACAAGGCGCTCGAGAAAATGCAGCGCATCGGGGTGGCCGGAGTCGTTGCGGCCAAGCCATGACCGGATTCGACTACCTGGCCCTCGGCATTGTCGGGTTGTCGCTGCTGTTCGGACTGTGGCGGGGTGTGGTTGGCGAGATCATCGCGCTGATCGCCTGGATACTGGCGATTGTGGCGGCGGTGGAGTTCGGTTCGACGGTCGGGAGCATGGCGTTCGCCGGCCTGGCCGATCCGGCGCTGCGCACGCTGGCGGGTTGTGTGGTGATTTTTGTGGGCATTCTGGTGATCATGGCCTTGTTCCGGATGGTTATCCGCAGCATGGTCAAGGCGCTGGGCTTGTCGGTGTCGGACCGTATTCTGGGCATGATCTTCGGCCTGGCGCGCGGCGTGCTGGTGTGCATGGTGCTGGTCGGCCTGGGCGGCATGACCTCGGCGCCGACGCAGCCCTGGTGGCGCGGGGCGACGCTGGCGGCACCTCTGGAAACAGCCGTCCTGGCAGCCAAACCCTGGTTGCCGGACGATTTGGCAAAACGAATTCGATTTAGCTAGGCAGGAAATACTATGTGCGGGATCTTGGGTGTCATGGCGACCACGCCGGTCAATCAGCTGCTCTACGACGGCCTGATGGTGCTCCAGCACCGCGGCCAGGACGCGGCGGGCATCGCGACGGCGGAGGGAAATACCTTTCACCTGCACAAGGGGCCGGGGCTGGTCCGCGACGTCTTCCGCACCCGCAACATGCGCGCCTTGCCAGGCAACTGCGGCATCGGCCATGTCCGCTACCCGACCGCCGGTTCGGCCTACAACTTCGCCGAGGCGCAACCCTTCTACGTCAATTCGCCGTTCGGCATCGTGCTCGGCCACAACGGCAACCTGACCAACGCCGAGCAACTGAAGGGCGAGATGTTCCGCCTCGACCGCCGGCACATCAACACCAATTCCGATTCGGAAGTGCTGCTCAACGTGCTGGCGCACGAACTGCAGTCGGCGGCGCATGGCTATGAACTCGACGTAGATGCCATCTTCCAGGCTGTCGGCGGCGTCCATCGCCGCTGCCGCGGCGCCTATGCGGTCGTCGTCCTGATCGCCGGTTACGGTCTGCTCGCCTTCCGCGATCCGCACGGCATCCGGCCGCTGATCTATGGCCAGAACGAAACGCCGGAAGGCATGGAGTATCTCGTCTCCTCCGAATCGGTCGCTCTCGATACGCTGGGCTTCAAAATGGTCCGCGACATTGAGCCGGGCGAGGCGGTGTTCATCGATTTCAACCACCAGTTGCACAGCCGCCAGTGCGCGCAGCAACCGATGTACGCGCCGTGCATTTTCGAATACGTCTATCTCGCCCGCCCGGATACCGTGATCGACGGCGTTTCGGTCTACGAGGCCCGGCTGGCCATGGGCGAACTGCTGGCCGAGAAGGTCAAGAAGCATATCCCGATCGAGGAAATCGACGTCGTCATCCCGATTCCCGATTCCAGCCGCCCGGCGGCGATGCAGCTGGCGCAGGCGCTGGGCATCCCGTTCCGCGAGGGCTTCGTCAAGAACCGCTATGTCGGCCGCACCTTCATCATGCCGGGGCAGGCAATGCGCAAGAAATCGGTGCGCCAGAAGCTGAATACCGTCGGCCAGGAATTCAAGGGCAAGCGCGTGCTGCTGGTCGATGACTCTATCGTCCGCGGCACGACCAGCCACGAGATTGTCGAAATGGCCCGGGCGGCCGGTGCGGTCAAGGTCTATTTCGCCTCCGCAGCACCACCGGTGCGCTTCCCGAACGTATACGGCATCGATATGCCGACGCGCGCCGAGCTGATCGCCACCGGCCGGACAGATGCTGAGATCGCTGCCGAAATCGGCGCCGATGCTCTGGTTTACCAGGACATCGAGGCGCTGAAGCAGTCGATCACCAACCTGCGCCCCGACCTGACCGTGTTCGATGCCTCCTGCTTCGATGGCTGCTACATCACCGGCGACATCGACGACTACTATCTCGATGCGGTCGAGGGCAAGCGTGGCGGCAAGCCGGTCAAGGCCGACGATGACAGCGATGGCCGTTCCTCGCAGCAGATGGTGCTCGGCCTGGCCAATGGCGGGCAGGAATGATGGCTGAGCGTCCGAATTACCGTCCGGAGACGCTGGCCGTTCGTGCCGGCCAGGAACGCAGCCAGTTCGGCGAGCATGCCGAGGCGCTGTACCTGACTTCCAGCTTCGTCTTCACGAGCGCGGCGCAGGCTGCCAAGCGCTTCTCCGGCGAGGAGGAGGGCAACGTTTACGCGCGCTTCTCGAATCCGACCGTAACCATGTTCGAGGAACGCCTCGCAGCGTTGGAGGGCGCCGAAGATTGCGTCGCCACGGCCAGCGGCATGGCAGCGATCATGGCGGCGATCATGGCGCACCTCAAGCAGGGCGACCACATCGTTGCTTCGAACAGCCTGTTCGGCGCCACGGTGCAGCTGTTCAACAATATTTTGTCGCGGACCGGCATCACGACCACCTTCGTCTCGCACACCGATCCGGCCGCCTGGGAAGTGGCGATCCGCCCGGAAACGAAACTGTTCTTCCTGGAAACGCCGTCCAATCCGCTGACCGAAATCGCCGATATCCGGGCCCTGAGCGCCATCGCCCACGCCCACGGGATACTGGTTGCTGTCGACAACTGTTTCTGCACGCCGATCCTGCAGCGGCCGCTGGAAATGGGCGCCGACCTGGTCATCCACTCGGCGACCAAGTTCATCGACGGCCAGGGCCGCGTGCTCGGCGGTGCCGTCTGCGGCCCGAAAAAGCTGACCGAGGAAGTCTTCAAGTACCTGCGCACGGCTGGCCCGACGCTATCGGCCTTCAATGCCTGGGTACTGTTGAAGGGCCTGGAGACGCTGAAGCTGCGTGTCGATGCGCAGTCGGCCGCGGCCTTGCAACTGGCGACCTGGCTGGAGGCGCATCCAAAGGTGGCGCGGGTCTTCTACCCCGGCCTGCCTTCGCATCCGCAGCATGCCCTGGCCAAGGCGCAGCAGAAATCCGGTGGCGCCATCGTCTCGTTCGAAGTGAAGGGCGCTCGCGAACAGGCGTGGACGGTCGTCGACCATTGCCAACTGCTGTCGATCACCGCCAATCTTGGCGACACCAAGACCACCATCACCCATCCCGCCTCCACCACGCATGGCCGCATCACGCCCGAAGCCCGGGCTGCAGCCGGCATCAACGAAGGCCTGCTGCGCATTGCGGTCGGCCTGGAAGCGGTGGAAGACCTGCAGGCCGATCTCGAACGTGGCCTGAACCTGATTTGAACCGCTGATTTTTCCCGCGCCGACAGCGAGACGGCGCAACAGCACCGGATTTTGAAATGCTACGGTCGAGCCAAAAAAATGGCCAAAACTGAAATCCGGACTTTCCCTTTTCCTCGCTGTGACGCTGACCCCGGCCAGATCTGGCCGGGTTTTACCCAAGGATTTCCATGCATTTTTCCGACCTCGGCCTGAAGGCCGAAATCCAGCGTGCCGTTGCCGATCAGGGCTACGACACGCCGACCCCGATTCAGCAGCAGGCGATTCCCGCCGTGCTCGCCGGCCACGACCTGATGGCCACGGCGCAGACCGGCACCGGCAAGACGGCCGGCTTCACGCTGCCCATCCTGCATTTGCTGGCCGGTGGCCCGAACGACCGCCTGACCCGGGTCGCCAAGACGCCGCGCGTGCTGGTCCTGACGCCGACCCGCGAACTGGCCATCCAGGTCGAGGAAAGCGTCCGCACTTACGGCAAGCACCTGCCGATCAACTCGCTGGCTGTCTTCGGCGGTGTCGGCATCAATCCGCAGATCGCCAACCTGCGCCGCGGCGTCGACATCCTGGTCGCCACGCCGGGCCGGCTGCTCGACCACGTCCAGCAACGCACCGTCGATCTGTCCAAAATCGAAATCTTCGTCCTCGACGAAGCCGACCGCATGCTCGACATGGGCTTCATCCGCGACATCCGCAAGATCATCGCCCTGCTGCCCAAGCAGCGCCAGAACCTGATGTTCTCGGCCACCTTCTCGCCGGACATCCGCGAACTGGCATCCGGCCTGCTGCACAAGCCGGTCTCGGTCGACGTCGCGGCGCGCAACACGGCGGCCGAGACGGTGACCCAGCGCGTCATCGAAACCGATCGCGAAAAGAAGAAGGAGCTGCTCTGTCATCTTTTTGAGTCGCGCGGCTGGCACCAGGTGCTGGTCTTCGCCCGTACCAAGCACGGCGCCGATGCGCTGGCCCGGACGCTGGACAAGGCCGGTATCAAGTCGGCGGCCATCCACGGCGACAAGTCGCAGGGCGCCCGGACCCGCGCGCTGAGCGATTTCAAGGACGGCAAGCTGGTCGCCCTGGTTGCCACCGACATCGCCGCCCGCGGCATCGACATCGATGCGCTGCCCTACGTGATCAACTACGAACTGCCCAATGTCCCCGAAGACTACGTGCACCGCATCGGCCGCACCGGCCGGGCCGGCATGGAAGGCGAGGCGATTTCGCTGGTCTGCCATGATGAGCGCGCCAATCTGCGCGACATCGAAAAGCTGATCAAGCGCAACCTCGAACGCGTCGTCATCCCCGGCTTCGAGCAGTCGGCCACCGCCGCGCCGCGTCCGCCCCAGCCGCCGCGCGGGGCCCGCAAACCGCAGGCTCAACCACGCTCGCAAGCACCAAAGGCCGGCAAGAATTCCGGCCGGCCGGAGCAACATCACAACGGCAATCGGCATCGTTGAGTCGCCAACCCCCTCGTCTCGAGGGGGAATCTCTTGTCGGCCCTCCAAAAAACGTCTACTGTGGAAACTTAGTCCGTTACTTCATATTGTTAACGTAGTTTCTTAAGGTGTTTTGGAGGTCGGGATGCCACCCCCGCAAAAAGTCCGCCTCGGCGACCTGTTGATCCAGCAAGGCCTGTTGACCGAGGATCAACTGAAAACGGCGCTCGACGAGCAGAAACGCACCGGCCGCAAGCTCGGCCGCGTCTTCGTCGAGAGCGGCTACGTCACCGAGGAAGGCATCTCGCAGGCGCTGGCCCGGCAGTTGCGGATTCCCTTTGTCGACCTCAAGAATTTCACGCCCAAGCCGGAGCTGATCAAGCTGCTGCCCGAGGCGCCGGCCCGGCGCTTCCGCGCCCTGGCCCTCGACCAGTTGCCGGATGGCCGTTTGCAGATCGGCCTGGCCGATCCGACCGACCTCCAGGCCTACGACGAAATCACCCGTCTGGTCCGCCGCGAAATCGACCTCGCCGTGGTCACCGAAAGCCAGTTGCTGGCCATGGTCGACCGCGTCTATCACCGCGGCGAACAGATCACCGGCCTGGCCAAGGAACTGACCGCCGAACTGGGCGATGTGCCGGTCGAATTCGGCGAACTGCTCGGCCTCAACCCGGGCGCCGAGGATGCCCCTGTCGTCAAGCTGTTGCAGACGGTGTTCGAGGAAGCGATGCGCCTGCGCGCTTCCGACATCCACTTCGAGCCGCAGGAAAAATCGCTGCGCATCCGTTTCCGCATCGACGGCGTGCTGCACATCCAGACCGAAGCCGACGCCAAGGTGTCATCGGCCGTCGCGCTGCGCCTGAAACTGATGTCCGGCCTCGACATTTCCGAAAAGCGCCTGCCCCAGGACGGACGCTTCAACATCAAGGTGCGCGCCAATCCGATCGATGTGCGTATTTCGACCCTGCCGACGCAGTATGGCGAATCGGTGGTCATGCGTCTGCTCGCCCAGAATACCGGCCTGCTCGGCATGGACAAGGTCGGCATGCCGCCGCGTGTGCTGGAGCGCCTGCGTCATGCGCTGAAGCGGCCGAGCGGCATGGTGCTGGTCACCGGCCCGACCGGTTCGGGCAAGACGACCACTCTCTATGCGGCGCTCAATGAACTGAATAGCCCGGAAAAGAAGGTCATCACCGTCGAAGACCCGGTTGAATATCGCCTGCCCGGCCTCAACCAGGTGCAGGTGCACGAAAAGATCGACCTCTCCTTCTCGCGCGTCCTGCGCACCGTGCTGCGCCAGGATCCGGACATCGTGCTGATCGGCGAAATGCGCGACCAGGAAACGGCCGAAATTGGCATGCGTGCCGCGATGACCGGCCACCTCGTGCTGTCCACGCTGCACACCAACGATGCCGTGTCGACGCCGATCCGCCTGCTCGACATGGGCGTGCCGCGCTACATGGTGGCGCTGTCGGTGCACATGATCATCGCCCAGCGTCTGGTTCGGGTCATATGTAGCAATTGCCGCGAACCCTACGCGCTGACGCCGAACGAACACGAATGGCTGCGCTACGAGCTGGCCGATCAGGTCGACAGCCACAGCTTCCAGCACGGTCGCGGTTGCGCGCATTGCGCCAATACTGGCTACCAGGGGCGGAGCGGGGTCTATGAATTCCTCGAAATGAGCGACTCGGTGGTTGAAGCGATCAACCAGGAAGACCCCGGCGAATTCATGCGTGTCGCCCGCCAGCAGATGGCCGGCGAGACTCTGCGCCGCGACGCGGTTCGCCTGGTACTGGCGGGTCGGACGACGGTGGCCGAAGCCATGCGCATCAGCAACCAGTTCGAGGAATAAGCCGGCGTGGCCAATTTCGCCTACAAGGGACGGGATGCCGGCGGCAAGCTGGTCGAAGGCGTGCTCGAAGGTGCTTCGGCGGGCGGCGTGGCCGATCTGCTGCTCGGGCGGGGGGTGATCCCGCTGACCATCCAGGAAACGTCCGCCAAGGTTAAGACGGGCGGTGACGGCGGCGGGCTGAGCCTGTTCAAGCCCAAGGTCCAGCACGTCGACATCCTGCTCTTCTCGCGGCAGATTCATACCCTGCTCAAGTCCGGCGTGCCGATCATGCGTGCCCTGGCCGGTCTGCAGGAATCGGCGATCAACCCGTCGATGAAGGAAGTCATCCGCGATGTGCGCGAGAGCCTGGAGGCCGGCCGCGAACTTTCGCTGTCGCTGGCGCGCCATCCAGAAGTGTTTAACCCCTTCTATATTTCCATGGTGCGGGTCGGCGAAGCGACCGGCCTGCTCGACGAAATTTTCCTGCGCCTGTTCGATCACCTCGAATTCGAGCGCTACATGCGCGAGCAGGTCAAGTCGGCACTGCGCTACCCGATGTTCGTCGTCATCGCGATGGCGGTCGCCATCGTCGTCGTTAATGTTTTCGTCATCCCGGCCTTCGCCAAGGTCTTCGAGGGCTTCGGCGCCGAACTGCCGCTGATGACCAAGATATTGCTCGGCTTTTCCAATTTCATGGTGGCTTGGTGGCCGGCCATGCTGGTTGGCCTGGTTTTGTCCGTGCTCGCCTTCCGGGCCTGGGTAGGGACCGGTGCTGGCCGGATGCAGTGGGAATCGCTGGTTCTCAAATTCCCGATTGCCGGCAAGATCGTCCGCAAGGCGGCGATGGCCCGCTTCGCCCGCAGCTTCGCGCTCGGCATGCGTAGCGGCGTGCCGGTCATGCAGGCGCTGACCAACTCGTCGCAAACCGTGGACAACAGCTACATCGCCGCCAAGATCGAGGGCATGCGCGACACCGTCGAGCGCGGCGAAAGCGTCGTCCGCTCGGCCATCGCCTCGGGATTCTTCACGCCGGTCGTGCTGCAGATGATCTCGGTCGGCGAAGAATCGGGCGCGCTCGACGACATGCTCGAAGAAGTCGGTCAGATGTACCAGCGCGAAGTCGAATACGAATTGAAGACTTTGGGCCAGCAGATCGAGCCGATCCTGATCGTTTCGCTCGGTGTGCTGGTGCTGGTGCTGGCCCTGGGCATCTTCCTGCCGATGTGGGATCTCGGCAAGGTGGCGCTCAAGCGATGAGGCGACGATGCGGCGCTACTACGAATTCGCAGTTGTCGTTATTCTGATCGGCATTCTGGCGCTGCTGCTGATGCGGGCGCTGGAACGGGCTCGGGGGGATATGGAAGAGACGATCGTGCAGACCGAGGCGGCCGCGATGCGTATGGGCCTGATCGAGGTGGTGGCACATCGGGAAACGTTTGGCGGTGAGTTGCCGAAGAGCAGCAATCCGGTCGACTGGGTGGCTACCCCGCCGGCAAACTACGTTGGCGAGCATGATGGGCGGCCTGAGGGGAAGTCGGTCTGGTATTTCGATCGTCAAGCCAAGGAGCTGGTTTTCCTGTTCCGCGACGGGCGGCGGGCCAGGTTTCGCCTCAGTCGCGACGCCAGCGTCGATAGTCAGAAGGCGGTCGTCGCAGGGGTTGGCCTGCTGCGACTTGAAGATCAGCGAGAATAAAACTTGAGTAGGAGGAGTGATATGTCTAAAGTTATAAAATTCGCAGTCGTTAAGGCAGATATGAGCAAAAAGCATATTTCCGGCAAGCAAAGCCAGCGTGGTTTTACGCTGATCGAGTTGATCGTCGTTGTGATCATTCTCGGGATTCTGGCCGCTGTTGCCTTGCCGCGCTTCGTCAATCTGCAGCGCGATGCCCGGATTGCCAAATTGCAGGCGGCACGCGGCAGCGTTTCGGCGGCTTCGGCGCTGGTCCATGCGACCGCTTTTTCGCGTGCCGGCGTTGCCGATCTGGTGGCCTGTACCGGGGGCGGTACGGCAGACAACCTGACTGGCGCGACCGGAACCGTTTGCACCGAAAGCGGGTTGATCAATATGGTTTATGCCTATCCCGCCGTTACCGCGATCGGCACCGCGGGTATGCTGTCGATGGCTGGCCTGACCGGCGTCTTCAACCCGACCGCGGCCGAGTTGCAGGCCGAGGGCTATACCTATTCTGCTGCCGGCGGCGTCGCCACCTTCGGGGTGATCGGATCGACGACGCCAGCCACCTGTTTCTTTACCTATACCCAGCCGACGGCGGCCAATACAGCGCCAGCGATCAGCGGGTTGACCACGACCGGTTGTTGATTTTTTAATTTTCAGGAGTTGGAAATGAAAGCTATGCAAAAAGGTTTTACGCTGATCGAACTGATCGTCGTTATCGTGATCCTCGGCATCTTGGCGGCGACGGCCTTGCCAAAGTTTGTCGATCTTGGTGTTGATTCGCATAATGCTGCGGCTCAAGGAGTAGCAGGTTCCATCGCTTCCGGCTCGTCAATCAATATGGCTGCGTGCAAGGCGCGTGGCCTTGGTGGTGCGGGCTGTACGACCCTCAACGCCGCCAATGTTTGTACCGTGGCATTGCTGCAGCCGATGGTGTCTGGCGTAACTTTGGTTGCCGGCGCGCCTGCAGACGACCGAGAGTTCCAAGTCTCGGGCACCGGCGACTGTTCTGCGACGACGACAACGACTGTAAATTGCACGATTACTCCGCGTGGAACGGGTGTTACCGCTGCAACTGCAGTGGTGGCTTGCGCCAACTCCTAAGCCCGATGGGGCAGAGTTTGCCGGCGGTTTCGTGAGAGCGAAATCTGAATGTTTGGAACCCGGGCTTCAGCCCGGGTTTTGCCATGGAGCCGTCGATTATTAATCATCCCCAGCGCGGTTTCACTATCGTAGAACTGGTCATTGTGATGGTCATGATCGGTATTCTCGCTGCGACGGTGCTACCGCGCTTTGGTGGCTCACATGGATTCGAGGAGCGTGGATTTCGAGATCAGGTGGTTGCCGGCCTGCGCTTTGCCCAGAAAAGTGCCATCGTGGCCCGGCGAACAGTACGCGTTGATTTCACGGCCGCTGATGTGCAGTTATTTATGCGTACCTGTGCCGATGAAGTGTCGGTATGCCCGGGTACTGAGTACGTGGCGCTGAATCTGCCGGGATCGAACGCTTCGATCATTCGTGCTTCCGATGTGCGCAGTGCGAATTTCTCCATTTTTCCGGCCAGCATTTTTTTTCAGCCTTCCGGTAGCCCGCTGGGGGGCGGGGCCAGTATTGAGGTCGCCAATTTGCCGGGATTGCCCATCGTGGTCGAGGCCGAGACCGGGTATGTTCGCTGACCGAAGCCTGATGCGTCAGCGCGGCGTGACGCTGATCGAAACCATTGTATTCATGGTGCTGATCAGTGTCGGCGTGGTCGGACTGGTCTCGGTGATGAATCCCCTGATCCGCGCCAGTGCCGATCCGATGGTGACCAAGCAAATGGTCGCCGTGGCAGAGTCGTTGCTCAACGAAATCGCGCATCAGCCCTATACCTGGTGCGATCCAGACGATGCCAATGCAGGCACTGCCCAAGCCTATGGCGGCTGTGCCAGTGACCCGCAAAATGCCCTTGGCCCGACGCCGAACACCGAGACTCGTGACGGCAGTGGGTCGGGCGAGTTTTTCGACAATGTCCGCGATTACGCGGGGTTTGCCATGGATAACGTTGCCGATCCGGCGGGGGGTAGCATCATTGCCGGCTACCGGGCCGAGGTGGCTATCGTCGAGGCCGGGGCCACCTTCGGAGTCGCCGCCGATGCGGCGCTGGCCATTACCGTAACCGCCTGTCGAACCGTAACACCGTCGGCAACCTGTGCCGGTCGCGAATCCATTGCCCTGACCGGTTACCGATTCCGCTATGCGCCGCGCTACTGATTTTCGCCTCTTTTTGACGGTCGACCGTGGCTTTACGCTGGTCGAGATGATCATTTCGATTGTCATTGCGGGCGTCGTGTTGGCCATGGTCAGCCTGTTCGGACGTCAGCAAATCGAGGCTTACATCGATGTCGGCAATCGTTCCGATTTGGCCGATGCGGCCGATACCGCGCTGCGCCGGGTGGCCCGCGACCTGCAGTCGGCCTTGCCGAACAGCGTCCGCACGTCGGGCAATTTTCTCGAGTTCGTGCCGATCCGCGATGCCGGCCGCTATCGCGCCGATGTCGACAATGCCGGGGCCGGCAATATTCTCGATTTCAGCAGTACGACCGACAACAGCTTCGACGTCCTCGGGCCGGCGGTCACGGTCACGGCAGGGGATGAACTGGTAGTTTTCAATCTGGGGCAACCCGGTTCCGATGTCTATTCAACGGCCCCCAGAACCAGCCGGCGGGCGATCGCCACGGCACCTGGCACGGTATCCAGTCTCCAGTTCACGCTGGGTGCAGTGCCCGACCAGCAATTCCCGCTGGCCTCGCCGCAAAACCGCTTCCAGATCGTCGGCACGCCGGTGACCTACGAATGTGCGCCGAATGCCAACCCTGCCCTGGGCCAAGTCATCCGTCATTCCGGCTATGGTTTTTCGGCGGCTCAGCCGGTGGCTTTCGGTGCCGGCACATCCTCGGTGCTGGTTGGCGATGTGGAGTTCTGTTCGTTCAGCTATACGCCAGCGGCCCTGCAGCGCAATGGCCTGGTGGTCTTGCGCCTGACGCTGACTCGTAACGGCGAATCGGTCAATCTGCTGCATCAGGTGGATATCCTGAATACGCCATGAGAAAACGGTTTTTGCCCGATTTTTGCAGTCGACCGCAGCAATCCGGGATATCGGTCATTGCCGGTATCTTCCTGCTGCTATTGATGGCGGTCCTAGCGGCGGTGATGGCCAATCTGGTGTCGACCTCGCACATAAACATGGCGGCCGACATCGGTGGTGCGCGGGCCTATCAGGCGGCGCGCGCCGGGGCGGAATGGGGTATGTTCCAGCTCGATCCGAATGCACAGGGCGCTGGTTTGCCGGCCTGTGTCAGCGGCGCTCCGGCGCTTCCCGGTTACGCGGTTGCGGTGACTTGTGCGGCTCAGGATTACACTGAGTCCGGTCGGCAAATCCGAATCTACCGGATTACCTCGGTGGCGACCGCGCCCGGCATCGAACGTCAAATCGAGGTTACCGTCGAAAAGTGCCGGGATCCGGTGAATATCACGGCCGCCCCTTTCGATTGTTGATCAGCCAATGAATGACGGAGTCGGAATGAGCTTGGCCAACAAATTTTTGACACGCTGGGTGCTGCCGGTACTGCTGGCCCTGTTCTCCAGTGCGGCGACGGCAGCGATTACGGTCAACTCGGCAACGCTGAATGGGGCCTCGTCGGCCATCGTCACGCCAGGAGCAAGCGTTACCCTCAACCCGAATGTGACGACCAGCGGTAATGGCACTGCCGACGACTGGAGTTCGACGCGCTGGGCCTTCGCCACGTCGCCGCCCGCCGCTGCCGCGATGGCTTGCGACAGCACACCGAACTACAGTGGCGACGGGACTTACAACGAGGCCATCAGCGTTACTGCACCGTCGACTGCCGGTACTTACAACCTGTATCTGATCGCTTACAACGCCAATGACTGCAGCGGTGCTTCCAGTGCTACCTTCGTGATGAGCAGCGCGCTGGTTGTCGATCCCAATCCCCGGGTGCTGTCGATCAACCGTGCCAGTTTCGATCCATCGTCGGTCAATACGGCCGTGCAATGGACAGTGACCTTCAGTGCCTCGGTGACCGGGGTCGATAGTACCGATTTCAATCTGGTCCAGACCGGCGGTGCAACGGGGGCTAGCATCGCCTCGGTGGCTGGTAGCGGTACGACATGGACGGTGACGGCTAACACCGGAACCGGAGCCGGTACGCTTCGCCTCGATCTGGTCGACGACGACAGCATCGTTGCCGCGGGCGTCGCGCTCGGCGGGGCAGGGGGCGGCAATGGCAATTTTGCCGGCCAGGCGTACACTCTGCTGGCGGCAGTTTGTACGCCCGGCTTGTTGTTCTGTGACGATTTTGAACGGTCTAACACTGGCTCCATCGGCAATGGGTGGACCTTTACGCCGGCCAATTCCGCCACTCAATGTAACGGTACCTCCGGCAACACGGGGTGCGCCGGGATCGACAGCGATATTCCTCCTTTCCGTGTTTATGCCAATCCGCGCCCCAATCCGACGCGGGCGATGTTTACGCGCTGGGCGCAAGTGACGGTGACCAGTCCGACGATCAATCTGGCCGGCAGGGCCGGGGCCCAACTTAGCTTCTGGATGCGGCGTGGCGACGACTCGTTCAGCGAGTGTCCGGAGGCGTCAGGAGAAAACTATCTGGTCAACTACCGGGCCAGCGACGGCACCTGGAAGCCGCTGGCCCAATACCCGTCGGCCCCGAGTGCGTCGCTGTGCGCCGGCGGCCCCGTGTACCTGCCGGTCATCGAGTTGCCACCGGATGCCCTGCACGCCAATTTTGCCTTGCAGTTCTACCAGCCCTCGGGCAGCGGCGATTCCGGTTCCGGCGGGGCGGCCGGTGTTGTCGGCTACGACTACTGGCATATGGACAACGTGATCATTCGCGAAACGCCGGGGGCGACCTATACCGGCGCCTTCTGCGATAACTTCGAGGGTGGCCTGGGGCGCTGGAGCATTTCGGCCGAGAGCAAGCCGTCCGGCGCCGCCATCGGTGATGCCAGGATCGGCACGCTTGCCTACCAGTCGGCGACGCATGAACTCGACATGCGCTGGGGATATGTGTCCGCCGCCACCTTCAAGACCGACCTGCAGGGGGTGACCGGCAATATTACCTACTGGGTGCGCAGCGGTACTCATAACACCAACGACAACAATACGGACAGAGACCCGGATAGCAATGAGGATCTGATCGTCGAATACCTGAACAGCAGTGGCGTGTGGACCAATCTGACCACTTATCTGGGCAGTGCTGCCGCTGGTGCCATCTACAACGGCTTGCATGCGATTCCGGCCGACGCCAAGCATTCCGGATTTCGCCTGCGTTTCCGCCAGCTTAATGGTAGTGGCTACGACAGAGATTACTGGCACCTAGACGACGTCTGCGTCGGCGATCTGCTACCGACCGCCGACCTGGCGCTGACCAAGACACGAAGCGGGGCGCTGGTTCCGGGAACCAATGCCAACTACACCCTGAGTGTGGTCAACAACGGTCCGGGTGCCATGGCCGGTTCGATGCAGATTGTCGATACGCTGCCCACCGGACTCAGCTATCTGGCGCATAGCGGGACTGACTGGGCGTGCAGCGCGGTCGGGCAGACCGTGACCTGCAACTGGTCGGGGACGCTCAACAACGGTGCCACGGCACCGGCATTGATCATGACGGTGCGTGTCGATGCCAGCGCTGCAGGGACGCTGATCAACACCGCCACGGTTACCGGGACGGTCAACGATCCGGTGCCCGGCAACAATACGGCGACCGATACGGCTGCGATCTTCACGCCGAGTTACGTATTCACGGATCGGGCGTGTACCAATGGTGTGGCGATCGGCAGCGGTGCGAATCCCTGCAACTTGATCAACTGGTCGCCGCAGGTGGCTGGGGTGACGCTGAACAGTGTCTATATCACCGCCCTGAACGCCTCCGGCGTACCGACTCAGTTGAGCAGCTCGACGGCAACGGCGGTCGGGTTTCAGTTTGCCTTGTCGTGCATAGATCCGGTCGCCAATGCTGGTGTCCAGGCGTTTTTCTCGGCTTCTGGCGCGGCTATGCCGCTGTGCGCCGGCAACGGAGCCGTGCCGACGACGTGGACTACATCCACAAATCTCAGCTTTGCTGCTACCTCGCCCAGCGTAGGTCCCTACAGCTTTACCTACGCCGATGTCGGCAATGTCGAGTTATACCTGCGCAATAGCGCGGCGACCAGCCAGATGGGTTCCAGCGGACCTTTCGTGGTCAAGCCCTACAGCCTGGTGCTGACCGACATCAAGCAGACGGCATCGCCCTTCACAGCCAACCCCGCGGCGGTGGATGTTGCCGGCAACCTTTTCGTGCGGGCCGGTGAAAATTTCTCGGCGACGGTGACTGCGGTCAATGCCTCATGCGCGGCAAACCTGGGCACGTATACGCTACTGGCGAGTATTCCAGCCTCCTGCCTGGCGCCCAATTACGGCAAGGAGGTGGCGCCGGAAGGCGTCTCGATTAGCAGCGCGCTGGTTGGTGGACTGGGGCTGACCAATAATCCCGCCATTGCCAATGCCAGCGCGTTCGGCAGTTTCTCCGGCGCCTCGGCAACGGGCACCACTTTCACCTGGGATGACGTCGGGATCATCCGGCTGACCCCGTCGGTTGGCGATGGAGACTACCTTGGTGCCGGCACGGTCAGTGGCACCCAGGCCGGCAATGTCGGACGCTTCTATGCCGATCATTTCGACGTGGTCGTCACCACCCAGTGTGCCGGCTTTGCCTATGGTGGCCAGCCCGGGGTGCCGGCGGTCACCGGCCAGCCCTTCACGGTGGTGGCGACCGCCATGAACGGCAAGGGTGGAACGGCAATCAACTACAACGCCGGCAGCTTTGCCAAGAACGTCAATTTGACGCTGGCGAGTGGCGGCGGGGCCGGCAGCCTGTATGTCGATGCCGTTGCCGGGGGTAATGGGGCCATCCCGGCCGGGAAGTTTGCGCTGGGCGTCGGACAGGTTGCCTTCAATGAGGCGACGGGGCGAATTTCGTATGTATTTGGCGCCTTTCCGACCGCGACCACCGCAATTGCGGTACACGGCGAGGACGCCGATTCAGCTTCCGGCACGGCGCTGATGGCCGGGGCAAATGGCTCTGCATCGGTGCGCGCTGGGCGTTTGGCCTTGACCAACGCCTACGGCAACGAATTGCTGCCACTCAACGTGCCGGTTAGAACGCAATACTGGACCACGGGCGGGTGGGTCATCAACGCCGGCGATAGCTGTACAACCCTGACCGTGCCGACCAGCGGCAATGGCGGGCTGACCAATGCACTGAGTACCAAGACGACGGCTACGCTGTCATCGCCGCTGGTTGCCGGGGATGCGAGATTCCGCCTGTCAGCCCCCGGGGCCGGAAATGCCGGCGTGGTCGATATCATTGGCAGCGTCGTGCGTGGCGGTAATAGCTGGTTGCCCCTCTCGGTGCCTTTCGCCAGGGCTTGCTTCGGTGTCTGCGGTCCACGTTCTCCGGTGATCTATTTTAGGGAGCGGTTTTGATTAAAAAACCATTGAAAAATAATGCGTTGCTGGCTATCCTTCTGAAAAAACTTAAGGTGTCCGGACAATGTGGCCGAATTTCGGGGTGAAATTTGCGGAGGGGTGGATGTCTGTCGTCCGGCATGGCGACCGCATCGATCTTGCTCATGTCATTTCTCCGCCCGGGAAGCGTCCCGAAATCAGGCTCTGCGACTCTTTTCGGGTTGAAAAGGACGAAGCCGATGCACTGGCCCGCCTGACCCTGGGCCGGGGCTTGAAGCGTTATCGCTGTACCGCCCTGCTGGGTGAAGCGCAATATCGTCTGGTCCAGGTCGACGCACCGGCGGTGCCGCCGGAAGAGCAGGTGCAGGCCTTGCGCTGGCGTCTGAAGGATGTGGTCGATTTTCCCGTCGACGGCGCGGCGATTGCCGTTGCCGAAATCCCGACCGAAGGTGGACGGCAGGCCAGCGTTTTCGCTGTCGTTGCACCGGCGACGGTGATTGGTGAACGGATGGCGCTGTTCCACGAAAAGCAGATTCCGCTGGAGGCCATCGATATCCCGGAAATGGCGGTACGCAATGTCGCGGCGCTGTTCGAGGAAACCAACCGGGGGCTCGCCTTTCTGGCTCTGACGCAGGGCGATGGCCTGCTGACCATCACTTTTCGCGGCGAGCTCTACCTGTCGCGGCGCATCGAGATTTCGACGAAGGCGTTGGCCGATGCCGACCCGGAGCGGCGCCAGCAGATGCTTGAGCGCCTGGCGCTGGAGCTGCAGCGAACGCTCGACAACTTCGACCGCCAATATGGCTTCATCTCGGTATCGCGCCTGCTGGTCGCATCTGAATACGACTGCGCCGGCACCGCGGCGGCGCTTGCCGGGAACCTGTATCTGCCCGTGCAGCCGGCCGACCTGGCCATGGTCGCCGATTTCAATGCCTTGCCCGAGTTGCGCTCGGCCGAGCGACAGGCGCAAAGCCTGCTCGCCATCGGCGCGGCATTGCGGGGGATGGCATGAGCCAACAGATCAATCTGATCCTGCCCGAGTTGCGGCCACGCTTTGACTGGCTGGCCCTGCCGATTGTCGCCGGCGCAGCAGTGGCCGGTTTGCTGTTGCTGGTAGGCATGGCGGTCCTGACGGCGATGCAGGCAGACGGGCTGAAGACGAGAGAAGAAAACATCCGGTATCAACTGGCAGCGCTGCAGCAACAGGTGCAGTCGCTGGGCAGTTCGCTGGGGGCCCGCAAGTCCGATACGGCCCTGGAAAAACAGATCAGTGCCACGCGTCTGGCGGTCGGCCAGCGCCAGGATGTGCTCAATGTCATTGCCGAGGGGAATCCGGCGAGCGGCAATGCCTACTCGGGTTTGCTGCAGGGCTTTTCGCGGCAGATCGTCGATGGGGTCTGGCTGGTCGGCTTCGGCTTTGCCCAGAAGGATATCGAAATTCGCGGTCGGCTGACCGATCCTGCCCTGCTGCCGACCTACATCAACCGTCTCAATGGCGAACCGGCCTTTGCCGGTCGGCGCTTTGCCGCGCTCGACATGAAGGGCGTCGATCCGGTCGATCCGAAGCCCGATGACAAGCCGGGGGCGGCGGCCAAGCCTGCGCCGATGGCGCGTTACACCGAATTCGTATTGCGTACTGAGCCGGAGAAGGCTCGATGAAGTCGCTGCGCCAGCACTGGATTCGTCTGAACGAGCGCTATGCGGCGCTGAGTCAGCGCGAGCGTCTGATGGTGGCGCTGGCCGTGGTGTTGGGCCCGTTGCTGATCGGGCATTCTTTGTTGGTCGATCCGGTGCGGGCTCGGGCCAAGGGGCTGGAAAACGGCATTGCCACGCAAAGTGCCAGCGCTGCCCAATTGCAGGCCGAAGTAGTCAATCTGCAGCAGCAGCTAAAAGTTGACCCCGATGCCGGTCGCAAGGCCGAACTGCTCGCCCTGAACGCTGAACGGGACAGGCTGGACGAAAAGTTGCGCCAGTTCGGCACGGTGCTGGTCCGGCCGGAGGAAATGAACGGCCTGCTTGAGCGCCTGCTGGCCCGCAATGCCGGCCTCCGACTGGTCAGCCTGAAGACGCTGGCACCACAGAGTGTGCTGCAGCATGGGGATGCCGCCAAGGATAACAATGGGAAGCTGGTCGAACGCAGTTTCGATCTTTACCGGCACGGCGTCGAAATCCGCCTCGAAGGCAGCTACGGACAGTTGCAGGCGTATCTCGCGCAACTGGAAAAACTGCAGCAGCGTCTGCTGTGGGGGCAACTGAGCTATCGCGTCATCGACTATCCGAAGGCGGAACTGACCCTGACCGTCTATACCCTGAGTCCGGACAAGACATGGCTGGCCCTATGAAAATGATCATGCTCGCGCTTGCCGTGTTTGCTTCGGCGGCCCATGGCCAGACGGCCGATCCGACCCGGCCGCCGACTGCATGGCTGACTGCCGGTGACAATGCCGCGCCGGCGGGGGATGGGGCTGGCGGGTTCCGCCTGCAGTCAGTGCTGATGCCGCAGGGCGGCCGGCCGGTCGCGGTGATTACTGGCAAGACGGTGCCGCTGGGCGGTAGCGTCGGCGGCGCGACGCTGATTCGCCTGAACGAGCGCGAGGCGGTTTTGCAGGGCGCGGATGGAGTGACTCACCTCTACCTGACGCCAGATGTCGAGAAACAGATGATAGTTACGCCCAAGCCCCGCAAGACGGGGAGGTCCGGGCCTGCGAAGGATTTGCCATGAGCAAGATTTGGATGGTCGCCCTGTCGGCCCTGGCGCTGAGCGCCTGCAGCAATCAGCATGCGCGGCGCGGAGATGCATTCGAACGCGCTGATCAGGAAATTGGCGCAGCGGCTGCAAGCCGGTCAAAATCTCAGGGCGATGTCGTCGGCCAGGCCATGGTTCCTCCCATGCAACTTGACCAGCCGGTGGCAGTAAAACCTGAGCCGCGCTTCAATCTGGCGGTCAATAACGCGCCGGTCGCCCAGGTGCTCAATGCGCTGGTGTCCGGCACCCAATACAGTATGCTCTTTTCGCCTGAGTTGTCAGGTACGGTCAGCCTGAACCTGAAGAACACAACGGTGCGCGAGGCACTCGATACCCTGCGCGATGTCTATGGTTACGATTACCGGTTCAAGGGCAACCGTATCACGGTGCAGCCAAACACCATCCAGACGCGCCTGTTCAAGATCAACTATTTGGCTAACCGCCGTCAGGGGATGAGCGACGTCCGGGTTACCGGCAGCTCGCCGACCATGTCCAGCGCACCGTCGAATAGCGGCGCGGCGACCGGCCAGCAGGTGCCCGGCACCCCGGCAGGGACGCCGGGCAGTACAGGGCAGCAGCGCGCGGTCGACAGTGCCCGGGTGCAGACGACGTCGGATTATGATTTCTGGAAGGATCTGTCTGCTGCGCTGACGACCATCGTCGGTAACGTCGAGGGGCGCAACGTGATCATCAACCCGGCCTCGGGCGTCGTGCTGGTCAAGGCCTCGCCAGTTGAACTGCGGGCGGTGGACGATTACCTGAAAGCGACCCAGCTGATCGTCGAGCGCCAGGTCATGCTGGAAGCGAAGATCATCGAGGTTTCTCTCAACGACTCGTTCCAGACCGGCATCAATTGGAGCAAGTTCGGCGGCATTGCCAATCGCTTCTCGCTTGGCATCGCGGCGCCCAACGCCACCTTGGCCGGTTCCGGTGCGATCAGCGGCTCGTCGGGGGGTATATCCGGTGGTACGGCAGTGACCAGCTCACCGGGCAGTAACGGTGCACTGGCCACGGGAGCGACCGGCCCGGGCTTCTTCGGTCTGACTTTCCAGTCCAGCAATTTCGCCGCGCTGCTCTCCTTCCTCGAAGGCCAGGGTGACGTGCAGGTGCTGTCCAGCCCGCGCATCGCCACGACCAACAACCAGAAGGCCGTGCTCAAGGTCGGTACCGACGATTATTTCGTGACCGGCGTCAGTACCAACACGACGACCAGCGCGGCTGGCAACGTGACGACGCCGAACATCACGCTGCAGCCTTTCTTTTCGGGCATTGCGCTCGATGTGACGCCGCAGATCGACGACGACGGCAACATCATCCTGCACGTCCATCCCTCGGTCAGTGTGGTCGAGGAAAAAACCAAGAACGTCGATCTTGGCAGCATGGGAACCTTCACACTGCCGCTGGCGTCGAGCACGATCAACGAGAGTGACAGCATCGTTCGCGTCCAGGATGGCAGCATCGTCGCCATCGGTGGCCTGATGAGCCAGGTGCAGAACAACAACCGCACCGGCCTGCCCGGGGTCAGCGGCATTCCCGGACTCGGCCTGCTGTTCGGCCAGAAGAGCGTGAGCAACCGCAAGCGCGAACTGGTCATCCTGATGCGCTCGACGGTCATTCGCGGCGAGCATTCGTGGCGCGAGGCCGCGGCCGAGGCGCAGGAGCGCGTACAGGAACTGGATCCGCGCCAGCAGCGCCACATCGAGTTGCAGTGATCTGGCGAGGCGGTTCGCGTTGTATCTCGACCATTTCGGCCTGAACGAACTGCCGTTCGGCATCACGCCGGACACCAGCTACACGGTCGTCACGCGCGGCCATCAGGCGGCGCTCAATACGCTGCTCGTCGCGCTGAACAGCGGCGAGGGTTTCATCAAGATCACCGGCGAGGTTGGCACCGGCAAGTCCCTGCTTTGTCGGCGGCTGTTGCAGGCGTTGCCGGCAGGCGGCATTTCCGCCTACCTGCCCAACCCTTACCTGGCGCCACGCACCCTGCTGCTGGCGCTGTCCGAGGAACTCGGTCTGGCGGTCAATGCCGACAGCGACGACTACCACCTGCTGCAAAGCCTCAATCACGCGCTGCTGGCGCATGCCGCGGCAGGGCGGCAGGTCGTCGTCTGCATCGACGAGGCGCAGGCCATGCCGCTGGAAACCCTGGAATCGCTGCGCCTGCTGTCCAATCTGGAAACCGAGAAACGCAAGCTGTTGCAGATCGTGCTGTTCGGCCAGCCGGAACTCGACCGCAAGCTGGCCGAGCCTTCGGTGCGCCAGCTGCTGCAGCGCATTGCCTTCCATTACCGTCTGGGCGGGCTGGGCCGCGAAGAAGTGGCCAATTACCTGGCGCATCGCCTGCGCGTCGCCGGCTATCGCGGCGAGGACGTCTTCGGGCCGCGCGCCGTGCGTTGCCTGCATCGCGCCAGCCGCGGCACGCCGCGCCTGCTCAACATCCTCGCCCACAAGTCGCTGCTCGCCGTCTATGGCGAGGGCAAGCACGCCGTACGTCCCGGCCATGTCCGGCAGGCGGCTGGTGATACCGAAGGCGCTTCGTTCGCCGGGTGGTGGTGAAATGAGCCTGATCAACGACATGCTGCGCAATCTGGAGGCCAAGCGCCCGGATGATCTGGCGCGCCAGAACCTGCAGCGGGAAATCCGTTCCCTGCCGCCGGAATCGCGTGGCGCCGGCCCGGCGATCAAATGGGCACTGCTCGCCGGGCTGGTGCTGGCTGCCGGGGTGGTGGCCCTGTATGGCGGCGGGCATTGGTCGCTGAAACCGGCTGCCGAGTCGGTGCCGAACCCCGCACCGCTTGCTGCGACGCCGCCGGTACCGCCTGCGACGAATATGGAAACGCCGGTGGCCGCCGGCGTCGCGCCTCCTGCCGAGCCCGTTGCCGACCAGCTGCGCCTGGCTTCCAGGCTGGAGTTCGTACCGCTGCCCGTGGCGCCGGTTCTGTCGGCGCCCGATCCGGTCGTGCCGGCGCCCAAAAGTGAAGCGGCAAGCCCGGTCGTCGAGGCGGCCAAGCCGGCGCCTGCCGCACCCGTCGGCCCGGTCGGCCCGGTCAAGATCGAGAAAAGCCCGGTCATGGCCACGCCGCGCGATCGGGCCGATATCGAAGTCCGCCGCGCCGAGGGCGCGTTGGCATCGGGGCGCACGGCCGAGGCCATCGACAGTCTGCGGGCCGCGCTGAAGCACGATCCGGCCTATGTCCAGGTGCGCCAGATGCTGCTCCGCCAGTTGCTGGACATGCGCAAGATCGACGAGGCGATGGCCGCTCTGCAGGAAGGGCTGGATATCCAGCCGATGCAGACCGGCTGGGCGATGTCGCTGGCCCGCCTGCAACTGGAGCAGAACAACCTGGCGGCTGCCGACCGCACGCTGACCCGTGCGCAGGCCTATGGCGAAGCAAACGCCGACTACGCCGGCTTCCAGGGTCATGTCAAATCGCGGCTCGGCGCCCAGCGTCAGGCGGTGACGCATTACCAGCGCGCGACGCGCCTGGCGCCCAACGAAGGCCGCTGGTGGCTGGGTCTCGGGCTGGCGCTGGAGGCCGATGGCCATCTGCCGGAAGCCCGGGAGGCGTTCAAGCGCAGCCTGGCGACATCCACGCTGTCAGCCGATTTGGCGGCAGTGGCCGAGCAGCATCTGCATTAGCCGCTAGTCGGCAATGCCGCTCGAAAGAATCGGCGGCCTAAACCCGGTGGCCGGAACTTCGGGGCATAATCTGGTCTTCGAGCAGGGGGTAATCACCGGTGATTACCCCGCCGACACAATTTCTCGGAGAGCAGCCTTGCCTTACCAAACGATCTGGGAAAAGGGCGGAATCTACGTCGTCTACTCGGGGCAGACCAGCGATCAGGAGGTTGCCCGCTTGGCCCGGGAGGGGCAGGCCGACGAACGTTTCATGGACATCCGCTACGTTCTCCACGACTTCCTGAAGTGCTCCGGTGCGACATTTTCGACCCCGCGCATGCGGGAATTGTCGGCGATCGATGCCGCTGCGGCGGCCAGCAATCCGCGAATAAAAATCGCCGTCGTGACCGATCGGGAAGATGTGCTGGAAATGGTCATTGCCTATCTCGATGCTGGCTTTCCCGGCTTTGAGCTGCGCCTCTTTGCCACGCTTCCCGCCGCCCGGGCGTGGTTGCAGGGCAACTCGGCCGCTTGAGTTTCAAGCGGCATTTCAATTTTGGGCATTTTTTGCCGCCGACCGTAGCATTTGCCCGGCCAGACGCTTAAACCGGCTTGAACTTGGCCAGTTGCCGGTCATGCCAGCGTGCGAGCAGGGCGATGGCGATGCTGGCGCCGATCAGCGCCATCAACATGTCCGATTGGGTGTCCCAGACGTCGCCCTGGGTGCCGAGGAATTCGTCGGCGCCCTGGCCGAGCGCAACCGCGGCAGCCCATTCGATCAGTTCGTAGGCGGCGCTGATCGCCAGCGCGACGCAAATGCACAGGAAGCCGGCCATCCGGCGCCCGCGCACGTAGTCGCCCCGGAGCAGGATTTCGCGGGCGATCATGGCCGGCACGAAGCCCTGCATCAGGTGACCGATCTTGTCGTAGGGATTGCGCGCCGTGCCGAGCATATCCTGCAGCCAGAAGCCGACCGGCACCCGGGCGTAGGTGTAGGCGCCGCCGCCGATCAGGACCAGGCAGTGCAGCGCGATCAGCACGGTGAGTAGCGTGGTCAGCGGGTAGCTTTTGCGGGTGGCGGCGATCAGCGGCAGGGCGATCATCGCCGGCAGGACTTCCATCAGCCAGGTCAGGCGGTCGTAGGGGGCAAGGCCGGAGACGATCAGCGCGGCGAGGACGGTGGTTGCCAGCGCCGTATTGAGCGTTTCGCGGGTGGTCATCTCAACCCTCGGCGCGAATCAGCGCCAGCAACTCCGTGCCGTAGTGCTCGATCTTGGCGCTGCCCATGCCGGTGATGCC
>CAIXSK010000043.1 GCA_903922075.1 uncultured beta proteobacterium
CAACATCATCGTTCGCCAGCGCGGCACCGAATTCCACCCGGGCGAAAACGTCGGCTGCGGCAAGGATCACACCCTGTTCGCGCTGAAGGACGGCGTGATTCAGTTCTCCGTCAAGGGCCTGAAGAAGCGTCGCGTCGTGACCATCGTTCCGGCCGCCGAATAATTCGGCCAGGCGGAATCAGAAAGAGCCCTATCCGCCGGATAGGGCTTTTTAGTTTATACCGCCGGATTTTTCCGGTGACGGCATCGCAGATGTAAAGGCGGAACATGAAATTTATCGACGAAGCAAAAATCTACGTCAAGGCTGGCGACGGCGGTAACGGCGCGGCCACGTTCCGCCGCGAAAAATACATCCCGATGGGCGGCCCGAACGGCGGCGATGGCGGCCGGGGCGGCAGCATCTACGTCGTCGCCGACCGCAACATCAACACCCTGGTCGACTACCGCTACACCCGCAAATTCATCGGCAAGCGCGGCGAAAACGGCGGCGGCGCCGACCAGTACGGCGCCGGCGGCGACGACATCGTGCTCCGTATGCCGGTCGGCACGGTCATCTCCAACCTGAACACCGGCGAAATCCTGGCCGATCTCGACGTGCACGACAAGAAAATCCTGCTCGCCAAGGGCGGCAAGGGCGGCCTCGGCAACCTCCATTTCAAGTCGTCGACCAACCGCGCGCCGCGCCAGAAGACCAATGGCGAACAGGGCGAGGAATTCGAAGTCACCCTGGAACTCCGCGTGCTGGCCGACGTCGGCCTGCTCGGCCTGCCCAATGCCGGCAAGAGCACGCTGATCCGCGCCGTTTCCTCGGCCCGCCCGAAGGTCGCCGACTACCCATTCACGACGCTGCACCCGAACCTCGGCGTCGTCCGCGTCGGCGCCGAAAAGAGCTTCGTGATGGCCGACGTTCCCGGCCTGATCGAAGGCGCTGCCGATGGCGCCGGCCTCGGCATCCGCTTCCTGAAGCATCTGCAGCGCACGCGCATCCTGCTTCACCTCGTCGACATTGCGCCGATCGACCCCGATGCCAACCCGGTGCGCGACGCCAAGGCCATCGTCGGCGAACTGGTCAAGCACGACCCGGCCCTGGCCGACAAGCCGCGCTGGCTAGTGCTCAACAAGCTCGACCTGATCCCCGAGGAAGACCGCCAGGCAGCGATCGACAAGTTCCTCAAAGCCTACAAAAAGGCCACCAAGTACGACGGCCCGGTCTTCCCGATCGCCGCCATCAGCGGCGACGGCACCAAGCCGCTGATCTACGCCATCCAGGAAGCGCTGGAACAGATGGATCGTCCGGAAATGCCGGACGACGAAGAAGACGAAGGCGAAGAAGCCAGCTCGGAAGAATGATGCGCCAGACCTGCCTCGCCAACGCCAAACGCCTGGTCGTCAAAGTCGGCTCGGCACTCGTCACCAACAACGGCGCCGGCCTCGATCTCGCCGCCATTGAAGACTGGGCCCGCCAGATTGCTGCCCTGCGCAGCAAGGGGCGCGAGATCGTGCTCGTCTCCTCCGGTGCCGTCGCCTGCGGCGTGCAGCGCCTGGGCTGGGGGCGCCGCCCGAAGACCGTCCACGAAAAGCAGGCCGCCGCCGCCGTCGGCCAGGCCGGACTGGTCGAGGCCTACGAGGCCGCTTTCAACAAGCACGGCCTGCACACCGCCCAGATCCTGCTCACCCACGACGACCTGGCCGACCGCAAGCGCTACCTGAACGCCCGCTCGACGCTGACCACCCTGCTCGAACTCGGCGTCGTGCCGATCATCAACGAGAACGACACGGTGATCACCGACGAAATCAAGTTCGGCGACAACGACACCCTGGGCGCCCTGGTCGCCAACCTGATCGAAGCCGACGCCCTGATCATCCTGACCGATCAGATCGGGCTCTATACCGCCGACCCGCGCAAGGACCCGAACGCCACACTGATCGCCGAAGCCACGGCCGGCGACGAATCGCTCGAAGCGATGGCCGGCGGCGCCGGCACTGGTGTCGGCACCGGCGGCATGATCACCAAGGTCATCGCCGCCAAACGCGCCGCCCGTAGCGGCGCCCATACCGCCATCGCCAGCGGCCGCGAAGTCGATCCGATCATCCGCCTGGCCGCCGGCGAAGCCGTCGGCACTCTGCTCGTCTCGCAAACTCCGCCGCTCGCCGCCCGCAAGCAATGGCTGGCCGACCACCTGAAACTGGCCGGCCGCCTGATCCTCGACCATGGGGCAGTCGACGCGCTGAAAGGCGGAAAAAGCCTGCTGCCGATCGGCGTGATCGCCGTCGAGGGCGACTTCGAGCGCGGCGCCGCCGTCGCCTGCATCGGCCCGGACGGTAAGGAAATCGCCCGCGGCCTGAGCAACTACGGCAGCGGCGAAGCCCGCCTGATCGCCCGCAAATCGACCGCCGAGATCGAAGGCATTCTCGGCTACATCGACGAACCGGAAATCGTTCACCGCGACAACCTGATCGCCCTCGGCTAGCCCTCGTCAGTCCCCGCCGTGGCGGGGCATGCGTTAACATCCCGCCTTGCCAAACCAAGGGAAAGACACGTTCGCCATGCTGCCAAACTCCATCGCCAACCAGCCCCCCATTCCAACCCTGGCCAAGCTGCTGCAGACTGGGCAGTTCGACCTGCTAATCAAGCAGGCCCGCGAATGCACCAGCCGCTGGCCCAATTCCGCGCCGGTGTGGCACCTGATGGCGCTGGCCCAACTCTCGGCCGGCCGACCCGGCGAAGCCGTGATGCCGTTGACCAAAGCCGCCCGCCTGCTGCCGCAGGACACCGAAATCCAGGAGCAACTGGCGATTGCCCTGATGCAATCCGGACGAGCCAGGGAGGCGCTACGCGCCTTTGAACGCTGCCTGGCGCTGGCCCCCAATCACCTCGGCGCCTTGATCAATGCCGCCAGCCTGGCCAACGATCTGGGCGCTCACGAAGCAGCCCTGAAATACTGCCAACAAGCCCAACAACTGGCACCGAAGCAGCCGGAAGCCCTGTTCAACCAGGCCCGCGCCCATGCGGGGATGGGCAAAGCCCAGGCCGCCATCAACAGTTTCCTCAGCGTTGCCGAATTGACCCAGACCGCAACCGTAGCCCAGAACGACATTGGTCTACGGCTGTTCGAACTCGGCGCCATCAGCGATGCCGAAAGCTGCCTTCGCCGCGCCATCGCGCTGGCGCCAGGTAATGCGCTGGCCCACGCCAATCTGGGCAAAGTCCTCGAAACCCAGGGCCATCTCGACTCGGCATTGGCCTCACTCCAGCAGGCCACCCGACTCAATCCGCAACTGGCCGGCGCCTTTGCCAACATGGGCGGCCTTCTCAATGCCCAACGACAATTCAGGGCAGCCGAAGAGGCTTGCCGGCGAGCCCTTGCGCTGGAACCAAAATTGGCCAGCGCCCTCACCAATCTGGCCAACGCCCTG
>CAIXSK010000044.1 GCA_903922075.1 uncultured beta proteobacterium
AGTAACAGTGGAAAAAAATACCCTAGAGGGGATGCCCATGACTACGATGAATCAACTCTTCGATAGCACCTTGTATTTCGGTGGAAATGCGCCGTTTGTCGAAGAGCTCTACGAGAATTACCTGAATGACCCGACCTCGGTACCGGCCGAGTGGCGTGATTACTTCGACCGCCTGGCGCAGATGCCCGGCTTTGTCGCACGCGATGTGGCGCACGCACCGGTTATTTCCGCCTTCGCAGAACTGGCCAAGGATGGCGGCTTCCGCCCGGTGGCAACGGTGTCCGGCGGCGACAACAAAAAACAGTCGGCCGTTGGCCAACTGGTCACCGCCTATCGCTCGCTCGGTACACGCTGGGCGGAACTCGATCCGCTCAAGCGCCTGGCTCGCCCGAAGATCGAAGAACTTGAACCGTCTTTCTACGGCTTTTCCGATGCCGACCTGAACCAGACCTTCAGTGTCGGTTCTCTAAAGGGGCTGCCGGAAACCGCCAAGCTTGGCGACATTCTCGAGACCCTGAAGCAGACGTACTGCGGCACCATCGGTGTCGAGTACATGTACATGTCCGATTACAACGAAAAGGGTTGGCTGCAGGAGCGCCTGGAAACCATTCGTTCGCGCCCGACCTACAATGCCGACCAGAAAAAGCGTCTGCTCGAGCGCCTGACTGCGGCCGAGACGCTGGAGCGCTACCTGCACACCCGCTACGTCGGTCAGAAGCGTTTCTCACTGGAAGGTGGCGAGTCGCTGATTGTTTCTATGGACGAAGCGATCCGTACCGGCGGCAAGCTGGGCATTGATGAAGTCGTCATCGGCATGGCCCACCGCGGCCGTCTGAATGTGCTGGTCAATACGCTGGGCAAGGCACCGTCGATGCTGTTTGCCGAATTCGAAGGCAAGAAGAAGAGCGATCTGTCGGCCGGCGACGTCAAGTACCACATGGGCTTCTCGTCTGACGTGTCCACGCCGGGCGGCGCCTGCCACCTGACGCTGGCCTTCAATCCGTCGCACCTCGAAATCGTCAACCCCGTCGTCGAAGGTTCCGTCTACGCCCGTCAGGTCCGTCGCGGTGAAGAAGGCAAGTCCAAGGTGCTGCCGGTTGTTGTCCATGGTGACTCCGCCGTGGCCGGCCAGGGCGTCAACCAGGAAATGCTGAACTTCGCGCAGACCCGCGGCTATGGCACAGGCGGCACGCTGCACATCGTGGTCAATAACCAGATCGGTTTCACCACCAGCGACCCGCGCGACTACCGCTCCGGTCATTACTGTACCGATATCTTCAAGATGGCCGACGCGCCGATCTTCCACGTCAATGGCGACGATCCGGAAGCGGTGGCGCTGGTTACCCAGCTGGCCATCGAATTCCGCCAGACCTTCAAGAAGGACGTCGTCGTCGACATCATCTGCTTCCGCAAGCTCGGCCACAACGAGCAGGACGAGCCGATGGTCACCCAGCCGCTGATGTACAAGATCATCAGCAAGCATCCGGGTACCCGCAAGGTCTACGGCGACAAGCTGATCGCCGAAGGCGTGCTGCCGGCCGATGGTCCGGACCAGATGATCGCCCAGTACCGCGAGCATCTGGACAAGGGCGAACTGCTGTACAACCCGGTGCTGGCTGGTTACAAGCATCCGATGACCATCGACTGGACGCCGTTCCTGTCCAAGGGCTACATCGAGACCTGCGATACCACGGTGCCGATGAAGGAACTGAAGCGCCTGGCCAAGCGGCTGACCGCATTCCCCGAAGGCTACTCGCTGCATTCCCGCGTCAAGAAGATCGTCGAGGATCGTGCCGCCATGGGCGAAGGCAAGCTGCCGGTAGACTGGGGCATGGCCGAGAACCTGGCCTACGCCTCGCTGCTGGTTTCCGGCTATGGCGTGCGTATTTCCGGTGAAGACGTCGGCCGTGGCACCTTCTTCCACCGCCACGCCGCCTTCCACGACCAGAATCGCACCAGCTGGGACGAAGGTACCTACTACCCGCTGAAGCACCTGCAGGAAAAGCAGGCCGGCTTCCAGTGCTACGATTCCGTGCTGTCGGAAGAAGCGGTGCTCGCTTTCGATTACGGTTACGCCTCGGCCAATCCGTACGAGCTGGTTATCTGGGAAGGTCAGTTTGGCGACTTCGCCAATGGCGCCCAGGTGGTCATCGACCAGTTCATCGCATCCGGCGAAGCCAAGTGGGGTCGCGCCTGCGGTCTGGTCATGCTGCTGCCGCACGGCTATGAAGGCCAGGGTCCGGAACACTCGTCGGCTCGCCTCGAACGCTACATGCAGGCCTGTGCCGAAATGAATATGGAAGTCTGCGTGCCGTCCAACGCTGCCCAGGTTTTCCACATGCTGCGTCGTCAGGGCGTCCGCATGCAGCGCAAGCCGCTGATCGTCATGTCGCCGAAGTCGCTGCTGCGCCACAAGGACGCCTGCTCGACGCTCGAAGAACTGGCCAACGGCGAGTTCCAGCGGGTTATTGGCGAAATCGACGACCTCGACGCCAAGAAGGTCAAGCGCGTGATCCTTTGCTCGGGCAAGGTTTACTACGACCTGCTGAACGCGCGTCGCGAAAAGAAGATCAACGATATTGCCATCGTTCGCCTGGAACAGTTGTATCCCTTCCCGAAGGATTCGCTCGAGAAGGAACTGGCCAAGTATCCGAAGGCCACGGAAATCGTCTGGTGTCAGGAAGAGCCGCGTAACCAGGGTGCCTGGTACTGGATCGCTTCGCGTCACCATCTCGATTCGCAGATCAGCGGCAAGCAGAAGATGCTGCTGGTTTCCCGCCCGGCATCGTCCTCGCCGGCGGTTGGCTACCTGGCCAAGCATAACGAGCAACAAAAGGCACTGGTCGAGTCCGCGTTGGGCAAGATCGAGTACTAATAAAACAACAGAGTGGAGTCATCATGAGCATTATCGAAGTTCAAGTTCCGCAACTGTCCGAGTCCGTCGCCGAAGGTACGCTGGCTTCCTGGAAGAAGAAGGTTGGCGAAGCCGTCGGTCGCGACGAAATCCTGATCGATATCGAAACCGACAAGGTTGTTCTCGAAGTTCCGTCGCCGGGTGCCGGTGTTTTGGTTGAAATCGTCAAGGGTGACGGTGAAACGGTTGTGTCCGGCGAACTGATCGCCCGCATCGATACCGAAGCCAAGGCAGGTGCCGCCGCTCCGGCCGCCGCTGCCGAGCCGAAGGCTGCCGCTCCCGCGGCAGCACCGGCTGCTGCCGCACCGGCCGGGACGGCCAGCCCGTCGGCCCGCAAGATCCTCGACGAAAAGGGCATTGCCGCTGCTGACGTCGCCGGTTCCGGCCGTGGCGGTCGCGTCACCAAGGAAGATGCCGTTGCTGCCTCGCCGAAGGCTGGTCCGGTTGCTGCACCGGCTGCCGCCAAGGTAGTCCTGCCGGCTCCGGCGGTGGAAGTTGCCCTCGGCGATCGCACCGAACAGCGCGTCCCGATGTCCCGCCTGCGTGCCCGTATCGCCGAGCGCCTGCTTGAATCGCAATCCAGCAATGCCATCCTGACCACGTTCAACGAAGTGAACATGGCTCCGATCATGGCCTTGCGCAAGCAATACGGTGAAAAGTTCGAGAAGACCCACGGCGTCCGTCTCGGCTTCATGGGCTTCTTCGTCAAGGCCGCCTGTGCCGCCCTGCAGAAATTCCCGATCCTCAACGCGTCGGTCGACGGCAATGACATCGTCTATCACGGCTTCATCGATATCGGTATCGCCGTCGGTTCGCCGCGCGGCTTGGTTGTGCCGATCATCCGCAATGCAGACCAGATGAGCATCGCCGAAATCGAAAAGAAGATTGCCGAATTCGGCGCCAAGGCCAAGGATGGCAAGCTGTCCATCGAAGACCTGACCGGCGGCACCTTCTCGATCTCGAACGGCGGCATCTTCGGTTCGATGATGTCGACCCCGATCATCAACCCGCCGCAATCGGCGATCCTCGGCATCCATGCCACCAAGGATCGTGCGGTCGTTGAAAACGGTCAGGTTGTCGTGCGTCCGATCAACTACCTCGCCATGTCCTACGATCACCGCATCATCGACGGCCGCGAAGCCGTGCTCGGTCTGGTGACCATGAAGGAAGCGCTGGAAGATCCGTCCCGCCTGCTGCTCGGCGTCTGATCTAGCTGTCAGGATTTAGTTGCCTAGGATCGAGTGATGGAGCGCTTTTGCTCGATCCTCGATCCTATTTGCTAATTACTCTCGGAGTTTTACATGTCCAAGCAATTTGACGTTCTCGTCATCGGTGGTGGCCCTGGCGGCTATATCGCGGCCATCCGCGCCTCCCAACTTGGCTTCACCGCTGCGTGTGCCGAATCCAATCCCTACGCCGATCCGAAGGGTGAGCCCCGTCTGGGCGGTACCTGCCTGAACGTTGGCTGCATTCCGTCCAAGGCCCTGTTGCACACCTCGCACCTGTTCGAGGAAGCCAACCACAGCTTCGAAGCCCAGGGCATCAAGGTCGGCAAGGCCAGCATCGACGTGCCGGTCATGAAGGCGCGCAAGGATGGCGTAGTCAATCAACTGACCGGCGGCATCAAGATGCTGCTGAAGAAGAACAAGGTCACTTTCCTGCCCGGTCACGGTTCCTTTGTCGGCAAGGAAGGCGATTACTGGAAGGTCAAGGTCGGTGCCGAGGAAGTGCTGGCCAAGCAGGTCATCGTCGCCACCGGCTCCAAGGCCCGTCATTTGCCGAACGTTCCGGTCGACCAGAAGATCGTCATGGACAACGAAGGCGCGCTGAACCAGGAATCCGTGCCGAAGAAGCTGGCCATCATCGGCGCCGGCGTCATCGGTCTGGAAATGGGTTCGGTCTGGCGTCGGGTCGGTGCTGAAGTGACCGTCCTCGAAGCCATGCCGGATTTCCTGGCAGCTGCCGACGTCGATGTTGCCAAGGAAGCTCTCAAGCTGTTCACCAAGCAGGGCCTGAATATCCAGATGGGCGTCAAGATCGGCGACATCAAGACGACCAAGAAGGGCGTCTCGATTGCCTACGAAGACAAGGACGGCAAGGCCCAGAAGCTGGATGCCGACCGCCTGATCGTCTCGATCGGCCGGGTGCCCAACACCGACGGCCTGAATGCCGAAGGCGTCGGCCTCAAGCTGGATGCCCGCGGCTTCGTCGAAGTCAATGGCCACTGCCAGACCAACCTGCCGGGCGTCTGGGCGATCGGCGACGTCGTGCGCGGCCCGATGCTGGCGCACAAGGCCCACGAAGAAGGCGTCATGGTTGCCGAGCTGATGGCGGGTCAAGCCGGGCACTGTAATTTCGACACCATCCCGTGGGTGATCTACACCTCACCGGAAATCGCCTGGGTCGGCAAAACCGAGCAGGCACTGAAGGCTGAAGGTATCGAGTACAAGCCGGGCAAGGTGCCTTTCCTGGCCAACGGCCGGGCGCTGGGTATGGGTGATCCGTCCGGCTTCGTCAAGGTGCTGGCCTGCAAGAAGACGGACCGTATCCTGGGCGTGCACATCATTGGCGCCAACGCGTCCGAAATCATCGCCGAAGCGGTCGTGGCCATGGAATTCGGCGGTGCTGCCGAAGATCTGGCGCGCATCTGCCACGCTCACCCGACCCTGTCGGAGACCGTGCACGAAGCGGCGCTGGCCTGCGACAAGCGCACCTTGAATTTCTAAACGCGCTTCGACTGGCTATCAAGGCGGGTTGCGGTTACGCACCCGCCTTTTTTATTTGCGAAAATACGACCTTTACCAACGCAGAACCCCGCAACGATGCCCCACAAAAAACTCAAGGTCGCCGCCCAGGGCATGCTCGACGCTTACAAGAACCTGCTCGATGCCCGCGGCTACATTGCCGATGCCGCCCAGATGACGGCGGCCAACGCCCTGCAAGCGTTGTACACCAATCTGCTCTGTTTCAAGGTCGACCTAGCAGCACTTTCAAACGCCTGCTGGCGCCGCCCAAGCCGCCCAAGGGCGTGTATTTCTGGGGCGGAGTGGGGCGTGGCAAGAGCTTCCTGATGGACTGCTTCTACGATTCAGTGCCTTATCGCCGCAAGAAGCGCATCCACTTCCACGCCTTCATGCAGCAGATCCACCGCGACCTGGAGCAATACAAGGGCGAGCCGGACCCGGTACTGAAGGTCGCCGAGCAGATCGCCCGTGACGTGCGCTTGCTCTGCTTCGACGAATTCCATGTCTCCGATATCGCCGATGCGATGATCCTCGGTCGGCTGATGAATGCGTTGTTCGGCCATGGCGTCATCGTCGTGATGACCTCCAACTACCCGCCGGACAAACTCTATCCGAACGGTCTGCACCGCGAGAGCTTCCTGCCGACCATCGCGCTGCTCAACCAGAATCTCGATGTCTTCGAAGTTGACTCCGGCGTCGACTACCGGCTGCGGGCGCTGGAACAGGTCGAGATTTATCACCATCCGGCCGATGCCGCTGCCGAGAAGAAGATGCTCGACTACTTCCGGATGGTTGCCGGCGAGGAGGGCAAGAAGGGCGGGCAGATCGAAATCCTGGGGCGCAAGATCGACACTGTGCGTCGCGGCCACGGCGTCATCTGGTTCGATTTCCGCACCCTGTGCGGCGGGCCGCGCTCGCAGAACGACTACCTCGAAATCGCCCGCGGCTACCATACCGTGCTGTTGTCGCACATTCCGAAAATGACCCAGCACCAGGCTTCGGAGGCGCGGCGTTTCACCTGGCTGGTCGATGTCTTTTACGACCATAAGGTCAAACTGATCGCCACCGCCGATTGTGCGGCCGAAGCCCTCTATACTGAAGGAACGCAGGCCGGCGAATTCGCCCGCACGGTCAGCCGGCTGACCGAGATGAATTCCAAGGAATACCTCGCCCTGCCGCACATCGCCTCTGCTTAGGGAGCCGTTTTTGAAAATTGCCCTGAATTTCCTGCTTACCGTAGCATTTACACTCTGGATGGGCATAGCGGCCGCCCAGCAGATGGAAATCATCGAACTGCGTAGCAAGAGCGTCGACGAAGTGCTGCCGGCACTGTTGCCGCTGGTCGAGCCGGGCGGCACGCTGACCGGCATGAACAACCAGCTCTTCCTCAAGGCCTCGCCGAAGAACCGCGACGAGATCAAGCGGGCGCTGGCCGCCATCGACAAGCCGGCGCGGCGGCTGATCATCCGCGTCTCGCAGAATCGCCAGGCCGAAGACAGCGCGCGCGGGGCCGAGGCGAGCGGCCAGGTGGTGCTCGGCAGCACCCGGCGCAGCAACGTCGAGGCCCGCGTCTGGGACACCAGGAGCGTGCGCGGCGAAAGCGCGGCGCAGATGGTGCAGACCGTCGAGGGCGGCCAGGCCTTCATTCAGGTCGGCCGCTCGCTGGCCATCCCGATGCGCCAGGTCGTCGTCGGGCCGGGCGGGGCGGTGGTCAATGAAGGCTACGTTTACCAGGATGTCGGCCGTGGTTTCTACGCCGTGCCGCGCGTCAACGGCCAGCGGGTGACGCTGGACATCAGTCAGCAGTCAGCCAGCCAGGGCGGCTACGGCAGCATCAACCAACAACGCTTGTCGACGACGGTGTCCGGGCGGCTGGGCGAATGGATAGAGCTTGGCGGCAGCGGCCGCCAGGCCAGTGGCAATCAGGGCGGCGCGCTCAATCTTTCAACGAGCGAGGCGCGTGACAGTCGCTCGATCTGGTTAATGGTGGAGGAAGTTCAGTGAGCGAATTGAAACGTCATATCGGGCAAAAGGTGGCGCTGGCCACGGCGGCGTTCTGCGCCCTGCTGGCCTTGCCGGCCTTCGGTCTGTTCGTCTGGTTGTGGATGGAGCGCGGGCTGGCCGATACCTGGGTGCCGAGCGCCTTGGCTGCAGTCGGCTTTCTCGGCGCCTGCACGGTGGTGCTCTACGTGATCAGCCGGCCGCAACCGCCGCTGCCCGACGAGAATGCTACGACCATGGAAACAAATGCAGGCCCCAGGGTCGATGGCTAAAAAGGGCCAAAATTCAAAAACCAACCCGGCGTCAGGCCGGGTTTTTTATTGCGCTCACCAGGAACTCAGGATTCCTGCGGCACCGGCCGATGGTCGCGCACCAACTGGAGCAGTGCCTGCGGGTCAATCGGCTTGGCCAGGTGGCCGATCATGCCGGCCGCCAGGCAGCGCTCCCGCTCTTCGCTGAAAGCGTGCGCCGTCTGGGCGATGACCGGCAGTTTGGGGGCAATCGCCTTGATCTGCCGTGTCGCTTCGTAGCCATCCATCTCCGGCATCTGGATATCCATCAGGACGAAGTCGAAAGCGCCGTGTCCGTCACGGGCGATCCGCTCGACAGCCTCACGTCCGTTGTCGACCACGACGACCCGGGCGCCGTCGTCGATCAGGTTGTCTTCGAGGATCATCCGGTTGATCTCTTCATCCTCGGCAACCAGGAAGGTCAAGCCGAGCAGCGGCTTGGCGGCGTTCGGCTGGGGGTCGGACTCGGCGGGCGGCGGCGCTTCGGAAGGCAGGCAGGGAATGAAGGGCAGGCTGAATTCGACCGTCGTGCCCCGGGCGGGGTGGCTATCGACGACGATGCTGCCGTGCATCAGTTCGACAATACGTTTGCTGATCGCCAGCCCGAGGCCGGTGCCGCCGAAACGGCGGGTGGCCGACGCATCGCCTTGCTGGAAGGGTTTGAACAGGTCGGCAAGTTGGGCCTCATTCATGCCAATGCCGCTGTCGCTGATCCGGAAGCGGAGCTGGTCGGTTTGCCGCGCAACCGAAAGCGTCACGCCGCCATGCTCGGTGAACTTGACGGCATTGGACAGCACATTGAGCAGCACCTGGCCGAGGCGCAGCGGATCGCTGAGGCAATGTCCGGGCAGGTCGGGCGCCAGTTCGACACGCAGCGCCAGTCGCTTGGCGTCGGCGCGGCCGCGCACCAGGTCGACGGCGTGGTCGACGACTTCGCCAATCCTCACCTCGGTCTGCTCGATATTCAGCTTGCCGGCCTCGATCTTCGAGAAATCGAGCACATCGTTGATGACCCCGAGCAGCCGCTGCCCTGAGGCCTGGATCTTGGCGAAGGCATTGCGCGCCTTGGTGCTGTCCTCGCAATTGCGGTAGCCGATGTCGGCAAAGCCGAGCACGCCGTTGAGCGGCGTGCGGATTTCATGGCTCATGTTGGCCAGGAACTCGCTGCGCACGCGGGCCAGGTGTTCGGCGGCGAGCAGCGCCTGCTCACGCGCCTCGGCCGCCGCCCGCTGGCTGCTCATGTCGACGACGCTGGTCACCGCACCGATCGTCCGGCCGTCCTGAACCATCGGGTGCGTCGAATACATGACTGGCACCGGGTGCCCGTCGGCGTGCCAGTAAACCTCGTGGTCGACACGGATCTTGTGGCCGAATTTCAGCGCGCCCAGGCTCGGGCACTCCGCTTCCGGATAGGCGGTGCCATCGGGCTTGCGGTGATGGAAGAGGGCATGGCAATGCTGGCCGATCGCCTGTTCGGCGCTGTAGCCGAGCATCGCGCAGGCCGCCGGATTGATGAAGGTGATCAGGCCGTCGGCATCAATCCCGTACAGGCCGTCGGCGCTGGCCTGAATGATGTGGCTGGCCCGCGCTTCGGTTTCGAGCAGCGCCGTCGTGCGCTCTTCCACCAAGGCTTCGAGGTTGCGCCGGTGCTCCTCCAGTTCGGCTTCCACCCGCTTTTTCTCGGTGATGTCGCGGGTCAGGCCGAGCAGGCCGGTGATCGTGCCGGCGTTGTCGCGCATCGGAACGGCATGGGTTTCCAGCCAGCGATGCCCGCCCTTCAACCCGATGATTTCAAAGGCCAGTGAGCCGGATTCGCCACGTTTGACCCGCGTGTTCAGATCCCGGAAGGCCTGACGGTAGGCGGGGGCAACAATGCTGATGACGTTCTGGCCGATCACCTGGTCCGCCGAGTCGGCCTCGACCATGGCCAGGCCGGCGCGATTCATCTGTTGGACGGTGCCGTCGAGCGCGAGGATTTTCACGCACTCCGGTTCGGTATCAATGATGGTCTGCAACTGGCGTTCGCTCGCAGCAAGATCCTGCTGCGAGCGTTCGCGCTCCAGGGCTGAGCCAACCCAGCGGGCGAGCAGGCTGATGAATTCGCGGTCGGTATCATCGAAGGCCCGGTGATAGATTGCCGACGAACTGAAATTGACCGTCCCGAATACGGCGCCATCGACCAGGATCGGCGCACCGATATAGCTTTCCAGTTTGAATGCGCTGTAGCAGGGATGGCTGGCGAAGGGCGACGCGGCCATGTGGTCGATGGACAGGACGGTGCCGCTGTCCAGCGTGATTTTGCAATAGGTCTCGCCGAGCGCGAACGCCTGACCGTTGTGCAAGAGGTTGGCGCCGGAAACATGGGTGACGATGCGGTAAATGTCGCCAGTCACCTGACTGATAATGCCCAGTTCCAGGCCATAGAGTCCGGCACCAACGCGCAACGCCCGTTCGAGCTGCTCAGTTAGCGGCAAGTGCGAGAGGGCGGCGATCTCGTTCAGCCGGCGCATGCTTTCGTGCTGGTGTTGGCGGGTTTCGATACTCCGGCGCAATTCCTGTTCGCGCTGCTCGGTCTTGCGCAGTTGCTGCGCCAGGAATCCGCCGGAAAAAATCGACAGCAGCACGAAGCCGAGAATGACGGCCGAGGTCAGGTACAGCTCGTTGCGCCAGGCAGCCAGATAATCCTCGCTGGTCGTCCCGGTAATGACGATCATCGGGGCTTTGTCGAGGCGGCGGAAAGTCAGTAGCCGTGCCTGGCCATCGGCACTGCGCGTGGCCGGCGCATAGTAGGTGGCGGCCCGGCTTCCGGACTCGACCAGTCTGCGGAGTTCGCTGGAAACCGTTGAATTCCCGATCTGCCCGACAGGCAGTTCGGGGGCCGCCGGGAAGCGGGCGATCAGACCGAGATCGGCATCGCGCAGGGCAACAATGCCATGGCTACCGACTTCGAAGCGTGCCAGCAGGCGGGCAAAATGGCTGACCGGGATGGGCGCCGAAATGACGCCGGCAAAACGGCCGTCCGGGAAGTTATAACGCCGGGAAAAACCGACGATGTACTGCTTGGAGACGCGGCCCGGGCGCGCCTTGGAGACTTGCAGGTCGGCGTCCGGATGAGCGCGGTGGTAAATGAAATAGTCGCGGTCGGCCCAAGTGACGCGGGCCGATCTATTCACGTCCTTGCCGAGTATGACGTGGCCTTCGGCGTTGGCCACCCGCAATGTCTCGATCTCGGACAGGCGCGAAGCCAGACGGGTCAGGAAGGCGTTGGTGCTTGTGTCTTCGAAGGTTCCTTCGACCAGGCGGCGTTCCAGCTCGTCGACCGCCATGCGCAGAACAAGGTCGATCCTTTCGACGCTGCCGGAAACATTCTGGTCGACCGCGCTGGCGATGTTTTGGGTCTGCTGTTCGGCCGTTCGCTCGTGTTGCAGGCGGCTCTGGTAGAGAAAGAAGCCGCAGAAGGCCACGGCGAGAATATTGACGCAGAGCAGCCCTGCAATCAGCAGCTTGCGGAGTTGTCTGGGGGAGGACATTTCAGTGCTCTGGCGTTTCTGGGGCGATACGGGAATCGGTCATGCCGACCGCAGCCTGCCACCCCTAATCCTGGATTGTGTCATTAATCGCAATGTTACGCCTTTTGTTATAAACGAGGCGCGCAGGTATGAAAAAACCCGGCACGGGGCCGGGTTGGTGGTTTGTCGCAAGGTCAGGTCAGGCGGCGTTCAGCGCCTGCTCCAGATCGGCGAGCAGGTCGTCGATGTGCTCGATGCCGACCGACAGGCGGATCATGTCGGTCGACACGCCGGCCTTGGCCAGTTCGGCCGGCGACAACTGGCGGTGGGTGGTCGAGGCCGGGTGGCAGGCCAGCGACTTGGCATCGCCGATATTGACCAGCCGGGTGAACAACTGCAGCGCATCCTGGAAACGGCCGCCGGCAGCCAGGCCATCACCGTCGGCACCCTTGACGCCGAAGGTCAGGATGCCGGAGGCCTTGCCGCCCATGTATTTCTGGACCAGGACATGGTCCTGGTGATCGGGCAGGCCGGCGTAATTGACCCAATTGACCTTCGGATGTTTTTGCAGGAACTGGGCAATTTTCAGCGTGTTGTCGCAGATCCGGTCCATACGCAGGGCCAGGGTTTCGGCGCCTTGCAGGATCAGGAAGGCGTTGAACGGGCTGATCGCGGCGCCCATGTTGCGTAGCGGCACGACGCGGGCGCGGCCGATGAAGGCGGCGGGGCCGAGGGCTTCGGTATAGACGACGCCGTGGTAGGAAACGTCGGGCTCGTTGAGGCGCTTGAATTTCTGCTTGTGCTCGGCCCACGGGAATTTGCCGCTATCGACGATGATGCCGCCGATCGAATTGCCGTGGCCGCCGATGTACTTGGTCAGCGAATGGACGACGATGTCGGCGCCGTGCTCGATCGGCCGGCACAGGTAGGGCGACGGCACGGTGTTGTCGACGATCAGCGGCACGCCGTGGCGGTGGGCAATTTCAGCCAGTTTCTCGAAGTCGGTGATGTTGCCGAGCGGGTTGCCGACCGACTCGCAGTAGATGGCCTTGGTTCGGGCGTCGATCAGCGGCTCGAAGGAGGCCGGGTCGCGATGGTCGGCGAAGCGCACGTCGATGCCGTATTGCGGGAAGGTGTGGGCGAACAGGTTGTAGGTGCCGCCGTACAGCGTCGCCGCCGAAACGATGTTGTCGCCGGCTTCGGCGATGGTCTGGATGGCGTAGGTGATCGCCGCCTGCCCGGAAGCCAGCGCCAGGCCGGCGATGCCGCCTTCCATTTCGGCGACGCGCTTTTCCAGCACGTCCTGGGTCGGATTCATGATCCGCGTGTAAATGTTGCCGGCCACCTTCAGGTCGAACAGGTCGGCGCCGTGCTGGGTACTGTCGAAGGCGTAGGACGTCGTCTGGTAGATGGGAACGGCGACCGCCTTGGTCGTCGGGTCGGGCGAATAACCGCCATGGACGGCAATGGTTTCGATCTTCATGCGTGCCTCTCTCTTTGTTTTTGTGGATAAAACGGGAAGTCTAGCAGGCGGCGCCCTTGGTCGTCTGGACTACGCGCTGTCGTCGGTTTCTGTGGCCGCCTGGCGCGCCGCCTTGAGCAGGAAGCGGCCGGGGTCGAGGGCATCGACCAGGTCGCGCTCCAGCGGCAGCGGCTCGCCTTCGAGCTGGCTGACCAGCAGGTCGGCCATCAGCGCCGACCAGACGATGCCGCGCGCCCCGAAACCCTGCACGCACCACAGGCCGGGCTGGCGGGGCAGATTGTGCAGGCGGGTGTTGGGCGATGCTGCGGCGAGGTCGGGAACGGCGCCGACGATGGGCAGGCGGTCCGGCGACATTGGCCGGAAACCGACGCGGCCGGTTAGCGTCGCCGGGTCGAGGCCGGCGGCAAAACCGGGCAGGGTCAGGCGCAGGCGGGCCAGGTTGTCGGCGTGGTCGGCGACCCGTTCGGCTGTCTCGTCGTCTTCGTAGGACAGCGAGGCGCCGATCAGGCGCTGGCCATCGATTTCCGGAACGGCGTAACCGATCTGGAACAGTGCGGCATTCAGCGCCGGCGCGGCATCGGCCGGCAGGTGGCTGACCTGGCCGCGCGCCGCGCGCTGCGGCAGCCAGGCAAATTGTTCGAAAGCCGGCGCCGCGACGCCGCTGGCCATGACCAGCACCGGCGCCTCGGCCAGCACGCTGCCGCCGGTGGCCAGCGCCTGCCATTTCGATTTTGGCCTTTTTATGCCGCCGACCGTAGCATTCAGGCGAACGGTGATCTGTTCGGGGAAAGCGGCCAGTGCGGCGCGGCAGAGCGAGGGCGGTTGCACCCAGCCGCCGCCGGGAAACCACCAGCCGCCGATATTGACCGGCTGGCCGAGCAGCCGGCTGGCTTCGTCGCGGTCGACGAACTGCAGGACTTCCGGCGGGAAGCCAAGTTGCTCGACGGTGCGCCGCTGCAGCGCTTCATGCTCCGGTTCGCGCGCCAGATGCAGCATGCCGCAGGGCGACCAGCGAGCCTCGGGCAGCCCGGCGAGCAGGGCGCGGGTAGCGAGGAAGCCGGCGCGGGTGATGCGCGCCAGCCGGTTGTCGTCGGCGCTGGGCAGCGGCCGCAACAGACCGGCCAGGTTGCTGGACGCACCGCTGCCCGCTTCGCCCGCCTGCTCCAGCACGGTGACCTGCCAGCCGGCGGCGGCCAGCGCGTGGGCCGTGGTGCTGCCGGCGATGCCGGCGCCGATGACGATGGCCCGGCGCTCGCTGGGTGCCGGATGACGATCCGGCCGGCGCGAGCGAAAGCGGCCGACCAGCATTTGCCGCTTGTTGGAATAGCCGGGCCGCTTCTCGACGTCGAATTCGGCATCCTGCAAAGCCCGACGGACATCGCCGGCGACCGACCAGGTGGCCAGCGTGGCGCCCGGCGCGGTCAGCCGGGCCAGGCCCTTGCAGAAATGCGGCGACCACAGCTCGGGGTTCTTGGGCGGCGAAAAGCCGTCGAGGAAGAAGGCATCGACCGAGGCGTCGACCGTACGCAATTGCGTCGCCGCATCGCCAAAGATCAGGGTCAGGATCACCCGGCCGGCGTCGAGATGCAGGCGGTGCAGGCCGGGCACCAGCGGCGGCCATTTCTGCTGCAGCTCAGAGGCCAGTTCGGCGAATTCCGGCCAGGCCTGCTGGCAGGCGGCGAGATCGGCCGGGGTGAATGGATGCTTCTCGAAGGAGATGAAATGCAGCCGCCGGCAGCGTTGCGGATCGTCGCGCCAGGCCTGCCAGGTGGTCAGGAAATTCAGCCCGGTGCCGAAGCCGGTTTCGAGGATGATGAAGCGCTCGCGGCCCTGCCAGCGTAGCGGCAGATCGTTGCCGGCCAGAAAGACATGCCGGGCCTGCGCCGGGCCGCCGAGGGCGGAGTGATAGACGTCGTCGAAGGCCGCCGAATAGGGCGTGCCGTAGGCAACCCGTTCGAGGCGGGCGGGTTGCAGCTTGGCCACTAATGCAGGCGCGAGGTACGGCCGGTGGCAGCCGCAGGTGGTTCGGCCGGCGCGTAGTCAAGCGCCAGATTCCACTGCGCCTGTTCCGCCCCGGCGCGCAGCATGGCGCACAGCATCTGCAGCAGGTCGGGCGTCAGCGGGAGCAGGAAACTGCGCTCGCGGCCTTCGCGGAAAGTCAGGTTGAAACTGCCGTCGCTCAGGGTGTCGACCTTGATCTCGCTGGTCAGCAGCGGCATGGCGCCGAGCGGGTAGGTGGCATTGTCGTCGCGAAACGCCTGCTCGAAACTCGGCGCCTCGGCCGGTGCAGCCTCGGCGGCGATGGTCAGCGGGGCCGCCCTATTGCCGAGCAGCCCGGCCAGATGCGGCCA